>WGCX01000001.1 GCA_015493575.1 Desulfobacteraceae bacterium
ATGCGCTGCATCACAACAAAAATTGAAAGTTAAATTTTAAAAAAACAGAATGGTTCTACCATTCTGTAACTTATTGAAATAATGACATTTAAAATTTCTTTCATATAAAATCATTGTGGTTTTTTGTGTGGAACATGAATTGTAAATTAAAAGCATCACAAAAAAAACAGGAAAAAAATATTGATTGCTTTGTAAAAAAATATCTGGATCACCTTATTGTTGAGAAAAGGCTTGCCCCAAACAGTATAGACTCATATTCAAAAGATCTTGATGAATATTTAAATTTTCTTAAAAAAAATCATATTTCAGATATCACAGGACCGGATACTGCCTGTATTTTAAGCTGGCTTATCAATCTTAAGAAAAAAGGCCTGTCACCAAAATCAAGGGCAAGGCACCTCATCACCATACGTGGTTTTTATAAATTCATGATAAGGAAGGGATTTTCATCTGCAAACCCTGTGCAGCATATCAAAATTCCAAAAACTGGAATGTATCTGCCGGAAATAATCTCACGCGAGGAGGTTCTCTGTCTGCTTCAGATTCCTGATACGACAAAGCCAAGAGGGCTTCGCAATGCAGCAATGCTTGAGATATTGTACGGAGCAGGTTTAAGGGTCTCTGAACTTATCAATATGAAGGTTCAGGATATTAACCTTAAAGCGAATTTTGTAAGAATTTTCGGTAAAGGCTCAAAGGAGAGAATTGTTCCCATAGGATCATATGCAAGGAACATAACAATTAAATGGATTGAAACGGCAAGGCCTTTTCTGCTGAAAAATAATTCAAGCCAGTATCTTTTTGTGGCAAGGGCGGGCAGGCCAATGACAAGGCAGTGTTTCTGGCATATACTGAAAAAATACGCACATCTTGCAGGAATCACAAAAAAAATAACCCCGCATACCCTGCGCCATTCATTTGCCACCCATCTTCTTGAAGGAGGAGCTGATTTACGATCCGTTCAGACCATGCTGGGACATTCTGATATTTCCACCACCGAGATATACACCCATATTTCCCGGGAATATCTTATTGAAATGCACAGAAAATATCATCCAAGGGGATAATTATGCATAAAAATTCCAAAACAAGCAATGCCCATAAAACCCATTAGTATCGCCCCAATTTCCTGTTTTTGTGACAGAAATTCGGCAGTAAGGCACTACGAGTTAATTTTGGATAATTGAGCAATAGTTCCAATGGCAACAAAACTGTCCCCCTGTTTCAGAATATCACCTGCCTTGGGGATAAAACTATAATCCTGCTGTCCGAATTTTTTAATGGCAATCACCTGAACATTGTATTGATTTGTCATATCTATCTGCTTAAGTGTTTTTTTTGCCCATGTTTTTACCGTAAATTCCTTGATTCCCATGGATTCATCAAAGGGAAGGTGTTCTATAAACCCCGGCATGGCAATACGATTGGCAATAAGCTGGGCTGCCATGTATTCAGGGATAATCACCTTGTCAGCCCCTATTTTATACAATAATTTCTCATGGTCATGGTGAATTGCCTTGGCCCACACATTCTGAACACCAAGTTCCTTTAAATACATTGAAATCATAATACTTGCGGCAATTGCGTCTCCAACACTTATCAATACATGCTCCAGTTCATCAACCCTCATCTGCTTTAAAACCTCTTTATTAGCTGCATCAGCCTGATAAACCTGGGTAAAATCATATTGTGCATTTTTAACCCTTTCTTCATCTGTGTCTATTCCCAGCACTTCATGCCCCAGATCAATCAGAGTCTTACCAAATTTAAAGCCGAATTTACCAAGACCAATAATTCCTATTTGAATTTTTGCTTTCATTTTAATATTATCCAATACTTATACTTTGTTCCGGTTTTAAATATAAAATTTTTTTCTGTATTGAGTGCAGTGCTGAAAGAAGCACAAGCGGGCCAAGTCTGCCCATAAACATCAGTATCACCAATATAAATTTTCCTATGGAAGATAATCCAACAGTAAGGCCTGTGCTTAATCCAACGGTTCCATATGCGGAAATAGTTTCAAAAAGAATTTCCAGAAAATTTCCCCTTATACTGAAATGTGGCAGATCTCCGCCTTCGGTAAAACTCATTAAAAGTACACTTGCCAGAATAATGGCCACGGAAAAAAATAAAAGGGTTAAAGCCTTGTTAATGGTTTCCCTGTCAACGGCATATTTTCCTATGCACACCTGATCTCTTCCCCTGATTGTATCAATGATAAAGGCCCACAGCACACGAAATGTTGTAACTTTTATACCGCCGGCACATGATCCAGGAGCTCCCCCTATGAACATGAGTAATATCATGAATAAAAGCGATGAATTTGTCATACCGGCAATATTAAGCGTATTAAATCCTGCTGTCCTGCAGGTAACAGACTGGAATAATGAGGCCATGAGATCCTCAGTTTCCGGCATGGCTTTTTTTAGATTAACATAATCTGCGACATAAATAAAAATCCACCCTGCCAGTATAAGAAACACCGTGGTTTTAATCACTATTGAAAAGTGTCGGGAAAGTTTAAATACATTTTTTTTCTGCGTTATTTTTGAGAATATATAGGAAGACCCCTCCTCCAGCACAGAAAATCCCAGTCCACCAAGGATTATCAGCAACATTATTGTTATATTGACCCCAAAATTTCCCTTAAATTTCATAAGGTTGTCAGAATTTAATGAAAAACCTGCATTACAGAAAGCAGAAATGGAATGGAAAACAGCAGAAAAAAATGGAAAATGACCTTTACCAAAAGCGATTAAACAAAATGCCCCCACAGTTTCAATAGCAAAAGTAAAAAAAATAATTCTCTTTAAAAAACTTCCAAGATGAAAGCTTGAATTGTTAAGAAGAGATTCCCCCACAGCTATTCTGTCAGTTAAAAAAATGCGTTTGCGCCACAGATAAAAGGCAAGACTTGTAAATGTCATTATTCCAAGTCCTCCAAGTTGAATCAGGGCAACAATAATGATCTGACCTGTCCTTGTAAAAAGATGCCCTGTATCCACAACCGTTAAACCGGTTACGCAGGTGGCAGAAGTTGCTGTAAACAATGAATCAATCCAGGATATGGCTTTGCCATGAAAACTGAACGGACAATGCAGTAATATTGTCCCTACACAGATGGCTGCTGCAAACATTAGAATAGGCAGAGAAAGCGGGGAAAAAAACTTTTTAAATTGCATGGCAAATATCTGCTGTTGTCAATGTTAAGGTTTTAAAAAATCAAAAATTCCTTTCCGATTCCATAAAATCATTTTTCTGCCCCGGTATAATTGCTGAAAATCATAATCAAGTGGGTTGATATCCTCTGTGATACGTTCATAACTTATCAAAAGCACTTTCTTATGCTTCTCCATAAATTCTTTTACAGCTTTTTTTGAGTGCAAAACAATAATTGGTTCTGTCAAACGTCCTGCAAACTGGAATTGTCCGTCGTATTTTCGATAGTGCAGAATCTGGTATCCTGCATCCTGTTTTTCTTTTAATACATTGGAAATGGCAGTGGTATCATACCTTGCAAACAACGCATTCCCGGTCATCAACACAATCATGATAAAAACCGCAGATGATATTGACATTAAATTCATTAAACCGTCAACGGATTTTGGCCTTAAAAACAGCATGAATCCCCCCAGTGCAATAAGGCAGGATGCTAATATCAGAAATTTTGAAACAGGGATATCCGGAATATTTTTCAAAGGGAGAAAATGCAAGACCAAAATTATAACGCCAATGACAATATAAAAAATTCCAACGGGATAATGGACCTTGATCGTTTTCCATTTATCACCGTTTACAGCGATATTTCTTGCCATGAGAAGACTTACCCCGGGCAATAACGGAATTAAATAATGAACCTGTTTACAGCTTATCAATGAATGGATAATCAGAACGGAAAACACCCAGACAAAAAGGAAACGGGAGCCTCTGTCCTCTTTTTTGAATGAATAGCCGCGCCATAAGGGTTTCAGTAAAATCCACGGCAGCAGTAAAACCGGAATCAATGGTAAAAACCACCAGATGGGGCGCTGGTGGGCAAAGGAAGATACAACACGATTCACAGTCTGCCCCCACAGTATGGACTGCCTGTATGATTCACCGCCTGTAATTACCGCAGGTACAACCCATACAAGGAGTATGGCAATACCTGTAAATGATGCAAGCAAAAGCCCCTTATACCATTTCAGGTTTATCTGTTTTACAGGTATCCATAAAAAAGATAGAATACCAACCGGAAGGATATGCACAAAAACAACCGGCCCCTTTGTCAATAATCCGCATCCAACAGCAATTCCAGCTATCACCCATGATTTTGTATTTTTATTAATATATGCTGAAAAAATACTGTACATACCCAGTAAAATCCAGAAAGTAAGAATAATATCAAACATGATTAAAGCGGACCATACAAGATAAACAAGGGTTGTACTTAAGACAATGGAAGCATATCGAGCTGTTTTACTGTCGTCCCAGAGCATAATAGCCATTTTATAAACCAGGACAACATTAAATATACTGAACACAATGGGAATCAATCGAAGTGTTTTTCCATTTATACCGAAAGCAAGCCAGTCCAGATTAATTAACCAGAAAAGAAATGGTGGTTTGTGTGCGTAGGGCAGTCCGTTCAACAGGGGTACAATAAAAGAATGGTACAATTTCATATCCCATGCAACGGACAGGTATCGTGTTTCATCAATGGGGAAAAAAGGAGCAAACAAAATAAACATCGAACCGGAAAATAAAATTATAAAAATAGAAAACCATGTTTGTTTCACTGTTGTCATATATCAGTCCCTGAATCCGATTGTAAATATTCGGCCAGCACTCCATCTTCACCTATTTTGGCCTGCTCACATAACATTAGTATGCTACACAGTCCCAAATAGGCGAATATGAAGCACTGTCCAAAATTTACATGATAAGGTAGAATATTTACATCCGATTGTAAATATTCATGGTTGCGGGCATGGCCCGCTTTAGTTTTACGCTTATTTTTATTTAATGGTCTCGTAAAAAGTCGAAAATGCTATTTATAATTTCAGTATGTTACAGCGTAAAAAATAGCAAAATCAAACTTTTTACAGGTTAATCTTTATTTCTATCTTAAAAATTTCATTGATTTAACATTTATTATCCCTATTGGCAACTGATTCATGAAACTGCCATGTCATAATTCTAATCCCGTGGCCCAAAACATGACACTATAATTTTGTTTACTATGGCAGATTAAAGATGTAAACAGTCATTTCATGTTTAATTTTCATATGACATACGGTATTGCTGTTTTATTATTTCTCAGCGGCTTATGTGCAGGATTCATCGATTCCATTGCAGGAGGCGGGGGTCTGATATCTGTTCCTGTTCTATTGTCCATTGGAATGCCGCCACAGATCGCCCTTGGAACAAATAAACTGCAGTCGAGTTTTGGAAGCTTTTCAGCATCTTGGTACTATATAAAAAAAGGTGAGGCAAATTTAAAGGAGGCCTGGAAAGGTATTTTTTTTACCCTGATCGGAGCTGTTATTGGTTCATGGTCGATACAGCAGTTGGATTCCGGATTTATAAGCCATATCATTCCCTTCATGCTGCTGATTGTTTTCTTTTATACGTTTTTTTCCGGAAATCTCGGGTATGAATCCCGTACCGCAATAATACCGAAAAATATTTTTTATATGGGTGCAGGACTTTGTCTGGGATTTTATGACGGCTTTTTCGGGCCTGGAACAGGCTCTTTCTGGACAGCAGCCTTTGTTATTTTTCTTGGCTTTGATATGACAAGGGCGGCAGGATTTACAAGAGTTATGAATTTCACAAGCAATATTGTTGCATTGCTCCTGTTTATTTATGGAAATAAAATTATTTATTCTGCAGGTCTCTGTATGGCTGCAGGCCAGGCTCTTGGAGCATTCATGGGATCACATCTTGCCATTAAAAAAGGCGCTGCATTTATCCGTCCGGTTTTCATGTCCGTTATTCTTGTTACCATTCTCAGATTGATTTATATAAATTATTTTTGATTAACGGCCATGAGACCATCAATAATGGTCTGCCTGATCTCTTCTATTAGATAATGGAACTCTTCTTCACCTTTATTGCTTATATACACAGGAGGATGGACAATAATTTCAGCTGTGCCGGGAAAAAGATCCAGGGAATCGGAAGGAAGAATTCTCATGGTGTTTTTAATGGTCACCGGCAGGACCGGAAGTCCTGTCTCCTGTGCAAAATAAAACGCACCTTTTTTAAATTCTGATGTGCTTCCGTCCCTGGTTCTTGTCCCTTCAGGGAAAAAAAGAACCGAAGCCCGTTTACTCATTCTTTTCTTTGCATTCTCAATGGATTTAATTGCAGAAAACCTGTCAAACCTGTCAACATATATGCAGCCAAGGCTGTCGCAGGCAGAGCCGAAAACAGGAATCTTCTTCAGTTCTTTTTTAATCACCCATTTAATTTTTAATCCCATCCAGCCGTGAATCACCGGGATATCAATCATGCTACGGTGGTTGACCACCACGACATAGGCTTTTTCAGTATCATAATTATTTCTTCCCTTTATTCTAACCCTCACCGGAATAAAAAAACAGACAAGACGCGACCATAAAACAGCAAGACAATCAGCTGCATCAGGCCCGAAAATAAAAGCAACAAGAATACATATCAATCCGCAGCAAAGCGTGCACAGCACCACACAAGGGATAAGAAACAGCCATTTATAAGGTTGATATGCTGCTTTTATAAAAGTTTTCAAGAGTGTTTACTCATCTTATTTTTCGGCTTTTCCGGCCTTTTTTTTACTGTTCTTTTTTAATCCCAAAAGGGTGTTTACCTTGGATAAAATATTATTTCCATCATATGAGCCAAGAATAAAGGGATATCTGTTTTCAGAACAGATACCGGGGTAATCTCCGTTTTTATTTTTTGAATAAATGGAAATTACCATATTTTCTTTATTTCCAATATTCTTTTTTCCCCTTATATGGATAACGCACAAAGGTGTTTTTGATTTATATGCATCCTTTGAATCATTATCAGTATAACTTGAGCATGTCAGATCTGCAAGCTCAGACAGAAGATCTTTAACGTCACTGACATTAAAATCGGAATTATCCTTTGATTCCCATTTTTTCACAGTCTTTGATTCAGCATTTACCGTGTTTAACCTGTTTTTTGTTTTATCGGAATTTTTAGCAGATTTTGCAGCCGCAATTTTATTTTCAGGTGTCATACTTTTTTTAAGAAAAAACTCTTTTTTATTTTTACCTTTTTCAATTTTTATCTGCTGTATTGTATCCTCCTTAAAAGAGAGGACAGTCTTGTCCCTGAAGTCGTTAATATCATTATCAAAATCAGATCTGAAATTCCCGTTGGCATAGTAAACATCTTTATCATCGTTCATTGTTACAAATGTATGCCTGAATGTCGGAGCTGTTTTGCCGATAAAAAATTTCCTGAGTATGTTCCCTGAATCATTTTCTGCAATAATTTTTATTCTGTGTTCAGGGTCAAGCTCATATCGTGTAAGATCTCCTCCCTGGGATATCAGATCCGACAGGCTCAATTTTGCAATAACATTAAGCATCGCCTTAACTTTTATTTTGTCTGCAGGATATTTTTTTTTAGTTACAAGCCAGTTGTCATCATTTTTTTCAAGCAGTATGTCTTTTTTCCCCTTAACTATTTTTATTTTTGCTATATCATTTATCCTGACCGCTGGAACATCCGGCGTTGTATAATGTGTTTTATTTTTCTTATGTAAAACAAGATATGCACAAAGCACTGCAATGACAACTGCAAGCATAAAATATTCTTTTTTCATTCTTTTCTATACCTCCCCTGTTTTATTAAATATCCTTTTGATATATTTTTTCCTGGAACTCCTTTTAAGCCATACGCCAAAACCAAAAAGGATCACCAGTACGGGAATAACTGCAATGTTAAATATTTTAATAAGGCTTCTTGCAAAAGGCGTTGTTTTGGCAAGTGGATTCAATTTTTGATTTTTGCTTCTCATCACTGCAATTTCATCCTGATTATTTAAATGATCAACTGAATTGAGAATAAATGCAGCATTACTTGTCATCCCCTGGGGATCAAGCATATTATTCTGGAGCATCTGGGAACATGCCATGACAAAAATTCTGCCGGGTCTGGATTTTTTGATAAAATTGTTCTGTGCCTTAACCTCCGGAATACCGGATGTCATGCTGGTCTTATTGTTCTGCTTATTCTCTGCAGCTTTTTTACCTGTATCTTTACCAGTATTTTTATCTTTACCTGTATTTTTTCCGGCCACATCTTTTACAGGAAGCTTTCTGCCAACGAAATAACTTGGAAATTTACCTTCAAGCATAAGTGCAAGCGGGTATGATTTCATATCCGATTTATTTGAAGGCGGAGTAATAAACATGGGGTTCAGATTGATCCTGTTTTTCATCTCCCATGATTTTGCTGAAGATGAGAACAGAGTGTAAGCCCTGATTCCCATTTTTTTAATTTTTTTCCTGTTAATTACAAGGGGAGATATCCTCATGGCCACTATTCCCTTGATATTTTTCATAAAAACAGGAGTATGATTTATATTTGCATCCTGAATCATGGGCACAAAATACAATTTTCTCTCGCCCCCGCCCTGATTTGCAGGCATTGCCTGTTTATAGCAGTTCTCATCCATCACATAGGAGGATTTTACCTTGACACCGTAATTGGCAAGAAGTTTTCCAAGACCTGTATCAATTGGTATATATTGAGGCCCCCTGCCAAAGCCGCCCTGCTGCCGGGGCATTATTTCATTAAATGCATCGGGAAAAATCGCAAGGTTTGTTCCGCGCATAAGTGCCTGATCAATTTCAAAAAGTTCATAATCGGAGAATTTTTTCGTGGGCCTTGAAATGATAAGACAATTTAAACCTTCGGGAATTCCGTTCTTCTTTAAATCAACATATTTTATTGAATATCTCTTGGATAGAAGATGATTAAAAACGCTCATTTGACCCTGCTGCCGTCCCATCATACCCATTCCTGCAGGTGTCATTGGAGATGTTCCATGGTCATGCAGATATCCTATTGCCCGGTTAATACCGATCATCCTGTCCATGGTGTCTGACATGGTAGTTTCGATGTTTTTCGGAGCGGCCATTTGATACTGGGTCCCGAAAACCGGGATGTTTACACTTGTTATAATGGGAATTGTTTCTGTCTTATCCTTATATTCCATCACAATACCGGCACAACCGCTTCCCTTACTTATATTTTTTTTGGGAAGAGCAGGCCATTTTAAAGTCATTATATGGTATTTTTCACCAATGGCTTTAATTTGGTTTTCCTTTAAAGGATCAACTAGTTTAAAATCTATTTTCCCGAAACTTTTTTGATTTAATTTTTCAGCAATATCCTTTATTGAACCTTTAAGGGATGAAAGTTTGTTCAAGCCGATGAGCGGGGCAATTTTATTTAAGGAAGAGGAAAGATACATGGTGATTTTCACCTTGCCTTTAAGCCTTAAAAGCGCACTTACCTTGTTATTTAAATGCTGTATTGCAGTTGTTATTTTATATTCCAGCCCCTGGGTGGAAGTTATGGCAGGTATTTTTTCAATAAGATCACCGTGAATGATAACAAGTCCCATATATGCCTGTTTGAACTGCAGTTCATCATTTTCTATGATTCTTATCTGCACCGGAGATATTCCGTAATCCTCTGCAATTTTCCTGTTTTTATCAGCAGTTGCAGTTAATCCGGCATCCTTTGAAGTGACATCGTAAAATCTGTAATTAAAGAATTTATTGCTGTATGATGCATATTCTTCCATTATATCATGGAGATATCTTTCAGTATTATTATAGGGTGCAGGAAGATCTTTGGTAAAAAATATTTTAACGGTTAAAGGCTCTGACAGGGTCTTTACAACTTTTTTACTGGCAGCAGATAGCGAGTAAAGCTTATTTGCAGTCAAATCAACCCTGTAAAACAGGCTTACCCCTGCAACATTTATCAACACAATTACAATGAAATATATCAGAAATTTAAAATACTTTTCTTTTGTTTTAAATCCGCTCATTTGATTTACTCCTTAGTTTCTTTCCTGCATAACAAGATATGTCCCAAAAAGCCCGATAAACATCAGACTGAGAAAATAAATAATATCCCTGGAATCGATCACTCCCTTGGCAATACTCTGGAAATGGGAATCCGCACCGAGAAATCCCACAACACCTGTCAAAGCACCCGGTACAAAAAAGAGCAGTTTATCGATGATTGTAAGGGCAAAACACAAAAAAGAGCCGATTATAAATGCTACAATCTGATTCCGCGTGAGGCAGGATGCAAAAATTCCAATGGCGCAAAAAGCACCGCCAAGCAGGATTGCTCCAATATAGCCTCCAATGACAGGACCTGGATCAAGCTTTCCCACCATTGCTATGGAAACGGCATAGGAAATTGTGGGGATCAGCATGCAGAACGTAAAAAGCACAGCTGCAAAAAATTTTCCAAGTGCAATATCAATGAAAGAAACCGGCATGGTAAGCAGGGTTTCATAGGAACCGATATTCATCTCTTCTGAAAAAAGCCTCATGGTGACGGCAGGAATGACAAAGGCAAATATCATGGGAAGAAGTGCAAAAAAATTTCTCATGTCCGCCCTGTCAAAAAGAAAAAAGGTTGAAAAGAAAAACCACCCGGTAATGATAAGAAACATGGCAATGACAATATAAGCTATGGGGGAAATAAAATAATCTTTGAATTCCTTCACTGCTATATGTATGATCTGGTTCATCTTTTAATTCTCCTTTGTAAGTTCTCTGAATATTTTTTCAAGGCTCTTTGATTCCATGAAAAGTTCCGTTATAATCCAGTCGGTTTCCTTTATTTTAAGGTAGATCTCTTTTCTCAAATCAAAATCATCTGAAGTTTTAATCTCAAAGGATACTGTTTCTTTTTCCTCTGACTCCAACTTCCTGATCTCATTTTCTCCTGCAATCTGCCTTAAAAGCGCTGCAGCTTTTTCAGGATCTGCTCCGCTTAGGGATAATTTTACAGATGAGCCTTTTTCTGCCTTTTTTTTAAGGGATATCGTTGAATCATCGGCAACAATTTTCCCCTTATTTATTATAACAATCCTGTCACAGGTGGCTTCTGCCTCGCTTAAAATATGTGTAGAAAAGATAATCGTCTTTTCTTTTCCTATTCTCTTAATAATGTCCCTTATATCTGCGATCTGGTTGGGGTCAAGGCCGGAGGTGGGTTCATCAAGTATAAGAATTTCAGGATCTGTCATCATTGCATGTGCAAGTCCAACCCGCTGTTTCAAACCTTTTGAAAGCTCATGCACCGGTTTGTGCATTATATTTGAAAGCCCGCAGAGATCTGCCAGCTCCCTGAGTCTTTTCATTCTTTCTTCCCTGTTTAGCCCCCTTATTCCCGCAACATAATCAAGATAATCAAAAACAAGCATATTATGGTAAAGGGGTGCTGACTCAGGAAGATAACCCATGAGTTTCTTGATTTTTAAAGTATCTTTCAATATGGAAAAATCCTTTACCTGTATATCACCTGAAGAAGGCCTGAAATACCCGGTAAGCATTCTTAAAGTAGTTGTCTTGCCCGCACCATTTGGGCCCAGCAGTCCGAGGATCTCACCCTTGTTAATATCAAGGCTTATCCCGTCAACCGCACAAAAATCATTGTAGTATTTGGTCAGATTTCTTACCTGTATCACAAATACCTCCTTGCCATTTTTATTAAATCTATTTAATCAATTAATAATCTTCGATAACCCTGCTTTTTTCAAGGAACAATGCAAGCTCAGCCTTTGCCTTTGAACATGCAATAACCGATTTCTCAATATTTATACAAAAGGGATCATTGGGTCCGAGGATATCCCTTGATTTTTTGAGAATATTTTTTCCTTTTTCCCAATACCCGGCAACCTCATCAAACAGCAGCTTTCTTGTTTCATGCCTTTTTTTTTCGGCACGGATAACATCTTCCAGTCTCTGTATGGAATATTCAACAAGGGCATCCCTTGGAGTGTTATAACTTTTTGATATAAGAGACAGAATATCAAGGGTTCTCCTGCTCAAAACAAAGGTTTTCTGAATCCTGACAATCTTGTTGAACTTCTTTATCTCTATATTTTCAGCGATATTGCCAAGTTCTGCACTATTGTCTATGAGGTGATCAAACAAGGATTTCTGTTTGATGCCAAGATGCAGAGCAACAAGACTTAAGGATTCGATTGCCCTTTCCGAAAGTTTAAAAGTGGCTCTCACCGACTGTTTTCCCCTTAATGCAAATGCCGTTGTATCGGGCGGCCTCTCCCTTTTCGAGTCTATTTCTTTTTCTGCCATAATAGTCCCCTTTGAAATCATAT
>WGCX01000002.1 GCA_015493575.1 Desulfobacteraceae bacterium
ACAGAATGGGATTATTTTGATATTAATTTATCAGCGGTCGGCCATCTTATATCACGTTGAAGGGCCTTGTAGGAACAGGGCCATGAGTTTTATCTGCTGACCGACCGTCCCCCTTTTTCATCAATTTGTATCAAAAACTTGATAATCGAGTAAAAATAAATGGATGAACAAAAAGAACAGATCTTTCTTTCATATTTGAAAATCATATGCTAAATTCTTTAACCTTGCAATTATTTTAATTGGATATTCCTGAATGATTTTTATTTCAGATAAGCGTTCAGGATCGGCTGGCAAAACCAGATCCACCTCATGGCGGTTAAACAGATAAATACAAAGAGGAATAATGGAAGACCAACAATTTCAGACAGGCAATGTAGTTCTTTTATCCTTTTCCCATTTTGTGCATGATCTATACACGAGTTTTCTTCCCCCTCTTCTTCCCTTAATTATTGAGAAACTATCCCTTACACTGGGAGAGGCCGGTCTTTTATCAACTATTCTTCAGGCACCATCACTGTTGAACCCTTTTATCGGGGTTCTTGCCGACAGAAAAGGACTGATAAAATGGCTTGTCATACTTGCTCCGACCTTAACGGCAATTCCCATGAGTCTCATGGGAAATGCATCTGCGTACTGGATGCTCATTGTTCTGCTGTTTATTGCAGGAACAAGCGTTGCTCTCTATCATGTTCCGGCTCCAGTTCTTATCTCCAAAGTTTCCGGCACACAAAAGGGAAAGGGCATGAGTTTTTTTATGACCGGAGGAGAAACAGCAAGGACAGTGGGACCGGTTTTTGCCGTTGCCGTGGTTTCTGAATACGGGCTTGAAAATTTTTATCCTGTAATGCTTTTTGCCATGGCCATGTCTGTCATGCTGTATTTCAGATTAAAGAAAGTTGATATCCCTGACACCGGATTAAAACCATCTCCTCTGATGTCAACGATAAAAGAGATGAAGCATGTTTTGATTCCCCTTTCAGGAATTCTCACGGTAACGGCTTTTATGCGGTCTGCCATGTCGGTTTTTCTGCCTGTTTTCATACAGAAGCAGACGGGCAGTTTGTGGTTTGCAGGCACTGGTCTTGCCATTTACGAGGCTATCGGCATTGTTGGCGTTCTTTCTGCAGGTATTATGAGTGATAAAATAGGAAGGGGGAAAATCCTTTTTATTGCGCTTATAGCAGCACCTGTTACTTTATGTCTGTTTATTTTAACAAAGGGTTATTTAAGTTTTTTCATGCTGCTTGCAACAGGCTTTACCTTTCTTTCCACAACCCCTGTCATGCTTGCCATAATTCAGGAAAATGCCGGGGGAAATCCATCTGCGGCAAATGGTATTTTTATGATGGTTTCCTTTGTTACAAGATCTGTTTCCGTTGTTCTCGTCGGTATAATAGGAGATTTTACAGGACTTTCAAACATGTACCTCATCTGTGCTGCTGCAGGCCTTCTTGCACTTCCATTTCTTGGAAGCAGGTCATTTCGCAGAGCACTGGAAAAGAGTTCTTTTTAGGCAGTTGGTGGTTATTCAGCCGCAGATTTACACAGAAATTAAGCTGTAAGGAGTCAGCAGAGACAATTTGTGAAAATTTAACGGTAAACGGGACAATATGAGTCAGCATCCTCACCAGGACATTATTTATTAGTGCCTTACCCCTGAATTTCTGCAATAAAAAACAAGAAATTGAGGCAGGCACATGGGTTGCGGGCATCGCCCGCTTTGGATTTTTTGTTACTTACATGGCCGGAACAGAAAGACAGGAACAGGGCAATGAGAATATTAATTGTTGAAGACGATGCTCAAACGGCAATGTTCATATCAAAGGGACTTGTACAGGAGGGGTTTGCCGTGGACTGCGCTTCAAATGGAGAGGACGGCCTTCATCTTGCCTTGACAGAATCCTATGATGCTGCGGTCATTGATATCATGCTTCCGAAAATGGATGGTTTATCGGTGATTGATGCAATACGGCTTGAGGGCAGCAGGCTTCCTGTTATAGTACTCAGTGCAAAAACTTCCGTAGATGACAGAATCAGGGGACTCCAGGCAGGCGGGGATGATTATCTTGTGAAACCGTTTGCCTTTTCCGAACTGACAGCGCGGATACAGGCTTTGATAAGACGTGCCAGCAGGACAGAAGAACCAGGTTCCATTTCCGTTGGTGATCTGAAAATGGATATTATAAGGCACAAGGTTTTCAGGGATGACATTGAAATTGATCTGCAGCCAAAGGAGTTTGCTCTTCTTGAATACCTTATGAGAAATACCGGCAGGGTTGTTTCAAAAACAATGATCATGGAGCATGTCTGGGATTATAATTTTGATCCAAGAACAACTGTGGTGGAGTCCCGTGTATGCCGTCTGCGGGAAAAAATAGACCGTCCCTTTGAAAAGAATCTCATCCACACAATACGTGGTGCAGGATATGTGCTTGAAGAAAAAAAGTAAGGATTTTAAAAAAATTAAGTTCAGGCCCGGATATAATTTTTTCCATACTGCCACCTTCAGGCTTACCCTTTGGTATCTCGGGGTGTTCAGCCTCCTGTCAATAGCTGTATTTGCAGTGGTTTATGTGTTTCTTGCCGCACATCTCTACGATAATACAGATCGGGAGATAATGGATACGGCAAATGAATTTTCAACTCTTTACAGGGAACACGGTGTAAAAGCCCTTGAATCCGAGTTCATCCGTGAGGCTTCCTCCCGGGGCACGAAACGTGTATTTTTTGAGCTTGTATCTTTAAATGGGAAACTGCTTGCAGCATCTGATTTACATCACTGGAAGAAAATTAACCTCAAGTGTGCCAAGGTGTTTAAAAATGAAAATTTAAAAAACACCCTCTGTCTTTGCACACTTGTTCTGCCCGGGCATCACCATAAAACAAGAGTCGTTGCAGTCTCTGCTTTTGACGGGAATATTATCAGGATCGGTATTACCCTTAAAGGCGATGAACTTCTGCTGGAAAGATACCGTGAAACCTTTGGTACAGCCCTTTTGATCATGATTGTCTGCGGCGGCCTCATAGGGTGGCTCATGGCGAGAAAAGCCATGTCAGGAATTAAAAGAATAACGCAGACTGCAATTCGCATTGGAAAGCATGATTTCGGCCAGAGGGTTGAATTAACAGGAGAAGGTGAAGAAATAAGCGCCCTTGCCCATGCTTTTAATGAGATGCTGGAGCAGATAGAATCTTTAATGGAAGAGCTGCACGAGATAACCGATAATATCGCCCATGAACTGCGTACACCGATCACCCGTATCCGCGGCATGGCTGAAACCATGTTAAAATATACGGAAAATATTGATGAGTACATGGAAATGGCAGCCCTTGTGATTGAGGCAAGTGATGATCTCATCGAGATGATCGGAACAATGCTTGAAATCGCAAGAACGGATTCAGGGGCTGCAGGTTTTGCACTGAAACCTGTGAATATTCAGGAGATTGTGGAAGAAGCAGCAGATCTGTTTTTACCTGCAGCAGAGGATAAAAAGATCAAAATCACCATGAACCTTTTACCGGAACATGTTGTTGTAAATGGAGAGCGTTCAAAGCTGCAGCGGGTTGTGGCGAACCTCATTGACAATGCCATTAAATATACTCCTTCCGGAGGAAAAATAAGCCTGTCCGTTAATATTGCCGGAAAAAATGTAAAAATAGAAATAAGAGATACAGGCAAAGGCATGGAAGAAAAAGATATCCCAAAAATTTTTGACAGGTTTTACCGCTGTGATAAAAGCCGTTCTGAGCCGGGAAACGGCCTTGGCTTAAGCCTTGCCCTTTCCATTGTACGCGCCCTTGGCGGCAGTATATCTGCAAAAAACACATATCCCGGAGCAAGTTTTACAATTTTTCTTCCGCAAAAAAGAAGATTGATTTGAAATATGAAATGGAAAAATTGTCCGGATATTATTTTAAATAATAAATTTTTTGGATCGCCAAAATTCAACTTCAATTTTTTGAAGCTTTAAAAAAAAATAAAATCAGGAGATAGGATGTATAATAAAATTGACTTTCAGAACCTTATTGATGGCTTGCAAATAAAAAAAAAATTAACAATTTTTATTTCGATTTTATGTTTTCTATTCATATCTTTTTCTTGTTTTGCTTATGGTTGGACATCCCCAAAGACGATTGTCAACCCTCTATGGAAAGGTAATGTAAAATTACCGATTTCCTCTATACCAGTAACCGGACAAAACAAAGGTTCGTTTCAATCTCTTCAAAATGTTGTTTCTTCATATGATGAATTTGAAACAGTTTTGTTTAGAAATATGCGGGAAAGAAAAACATCTATAACTATTAATTTAGAGTCTTCAAGAAGTAGTCCTGAAATAGACCAATGGAACAATTCTCTTTGGGGAGCTACCCTTTTTGATACAAATAAGGGCTTTTATGAAATTCCCTGGTTGTGCCTCACGTGGGAGTCTCTGACATATACTAATTATTTGATTGGACAGGATGTTTCTAAAATCAAGTATGACTTAACTTATCCTTATGATGCTTCTCAGGAAAAAGAATTTGAAGACGGATTACTTGCAACAATGCAACAGATAATATCACCCGATATGGATATAATTGCAAGAGAAAAAATCATCCACGATTGGATTGTAAACCATGTTGATTATGACAATGCTACCCTTACAGGTAACGATGACCTTGGGTATACAGACTACAGTGCTTTTGTAAAGGGTACAGCCGTATGTGAAGGGTATGCTATTTTAACTAATCGTATGATGTTTATGGCTGGAATTACCAATTTAATCGTTAGCGGAACTGCGACGGGAGGAGATCATGCGTGGAACATGGTTAAACTGGGCAATGACTGGTATCAATTGGATACAACATGGGATGACATGGGTTTATACGGAGATCACAACATCCGTTATAAGTATTTTAATATTACTGATGGTACAATGTCTGCAGACCATACATGGGATGAAACAGCTTATCCTAATGCGCTGCAAACATTTGATGCCAGCCAATACCAGGGGGAAAAGAATAACGATCAATGCAGTATTTTTCAACCGAATCTCTGTAATAATGAAATAGACTGCATAAAAATTGACGGAACATGGGATAACGGCTCCTGTACAGTTAATTACAATGCAAATCCTCAATGTCCTGTAACACAATCATGTCTTCAATTTGAATCTTCAATTTGTGATTCTTCCAGCAATTGCAAACAAACCGATGTTTTCCATGAAAACGATAAGTTTAAAATCAAATTAAATATTGATGCACAGAGCTCAGATATTTCTGAGCACGTTGACCTTTATATTGGAATCATGTGTCCGGATGGGACTCTATTGTTTTTTACTTCCGATCCCTATAATTCTCTTGTCGTATGTAATGGTGGGAACATCACGTCAAATATGGCTTATAAACAAAATATCGAACAGACAAGTCAGGATTTTACCCTTTTTAATTTTACTGTTACTCAAAATCTTCAAGGGGCTTACAAATTTTATGCTCTTTTTGAAAAAGCAGGGAAACCTTTGGACTTATCTTCTTTATTGTCTAATCTGGCATACAAAGAAATTGTTTTTAACAATTGATAAACAGTTCCAAATAGGCGATTATGAAGCACTGCCCAAAATTTACATGATAAGGTCGAATATTTACGGGCAGGGGATTATATCTGTTTTTTTCCATTTGATCACCAAGAGGTAAAGTTCAGGACAGGTTCCGGTAAACTTCAAAGTGTATATATGAAATCAGGGTTAATGGTTTTACCTGGGGCCAGCCCAAAAATTGGTAATTAATTTTTGAAATGAAGCCGGCAAATCTGTCCCTTGGGAAGAATTGAAAATTGACAAAGGCATAAAAAGCACCGCCAAAGGCGATATCAAAATCAACTTGTCCGATATTTGGTACATTAACCTTCTGGTTACGCATCAAAACAAATGATGGTACATTATGAAAATATACATTGGTAACATGCCCGTCTTTGCATCGGGCATGGGCGGTTATCAATCCTGCAGGAGCTTCAATTTTTACTATTGTTTCAGGCTCGTTCACCGGCATCATGCCGGTTTCAAGCACGACCTTTGTAATGGCAATAATTGCATGTCCACACATGGTGCTGTAGCCTTCATTGTGAAGAAACAAACGGAAAAATCCGCATCATTGGAACAGGGGGGCATAATAATACACCCATATTGATCGGCATGTCCCCGGGGTTCCCACATTAAAGAAGTGCGCAGGTTATCATAATGATCTTTCATTTCCCGTCTTCGTTCCAGAACGGTTTTCCCTTTTAATTCAGGTAATCCGCCGGTTATGATTCGCAATGGTTCTCCACCGGTGTGTGCATCGATGACACTGATTTTCTGCCAGTTGTCCGGTGCATTCCAATTTTGCATCGCCTTTAACTTATTGTTAAATGTTGTCATTGTTTATCTCATTTTATTATTTTTTAATGAAACTCCCTTTAACTCGATTATCAAGTTTTTTAATTGAAATTTTTCCAAAAAGGGGGTCAGGCTTTTCTTATTCGTTGTTATCAAACTATAAATATATGTTAACCTCAAAAGTTGAGATAATGACAATAAGGAAAGCCTGACCCTCTTAAATCTTTAAT
>WGCX01000003.1 GCA_015493575.1 Desulfobacteraceae bacterium
AACGGCCATGAGGCCGATCTGGTGATTCTCAGACTGCCTCACAACAAAAACAGAAACTCTAATAATTCAAAGTATTTTGCAAGAGTTTCTTATAAAACTGCCATTAGATTGGTCTCATGGCGGTTATATGAAACACCTGTTCAAAATGTCGACATCAGAGCCCCCTGGCGGACGTCAGATCCAGCCCATTGGGACCCAAAGGCGATCAGCCATTTTACCCTGCCGGGCGTTAAGAAGCGCAGGCAGTTTGAGGACATATCTGACCGCAGTTCCTGCGCTTTAGACCGGCAGGGCAAAATGGCCGCCGACGGTCCTTTGGCTGGATCTGACGTCCGCCAGGGGGCGGCATCATTACTATTTCAATAATTTGTCAGTATATTTGCCGTTAAACAAAAAGTGACAGCTGGTTTTTTCTTGCATCTGCATGCTGAATCGTAACATGAACAAGGTCGCCAGGCTTTAATTTCATATTCCCAGCTGGGATTTTCCACTCAAGCATATAATCCTTCATCAGTACATTATAAAAATCTCTGCGGGAGTCAAGCACAATAGCCTCGCAGCTTGATCCCTTCATTGCCTCAAGGTATTTGAGAAGCCAGTATCTGCGCCTCTGGAACTGAATACGGCCGGTATTACCCATGGGAATCTCAATGATCTGAAGAATTTTTTCAAGCTCTTCACCGGAATAGGGTTTTTCATATCCGAAAATACCGCGGATCTGGCGCTGGGTGAGAAGATCATAATACCTTCTTATGGGGGAAGTCGCCGTAACATAGGATTTTACTCCCAGTCCGGAGTGATGCTCCGGTTTAATCCCTATTACCGCCCTGCATAGCTGCTTGCGCTGCATACAGTTTAAAAAAATTGAGGTTTCAATCCCCTTGAATAATCTGGAATTAGGATCGGGCTGAGACCTGAATATTGCGGGGATATCATGTTCTGAAAGAAATTCAGCCATGAGCGAGTTGGCAAGAATCATGATTTCCGATACAAGCATTCTTGAGGGGTTTTCCCTGTCAATTTTTGAGATTCCTATTTCTCCGTTCACGTCAACCCATATATTGACTTCAGGCAGGGTGATCTGAACAGCTCCGGCTTTAAGACGTCTTTCCCTTAACACGGTGGCTGCTTTATAGAGTGTTGTTATGGGATCATTTTCACCGTTGAGCATGTTTGCCTCGGCATAGCTCATATTTTTGTGAATTTTTATTATACTGGGCACAATTTCACAGCTTTTAATTTCAAAGAATCTGCTCAAATGAACCATGGTACTGATGGCAGGACGCAGCTCACCCTGTTTCAGGCTGCAGAAATCTTCCGATAATTCAGGGGGAAGCATTGATATTTTATCGTCGGGCATGTAAATTGAGCTTGCCCGTGACATGGCTTCCTTATCTATATGGTCTCCTTTTTTTATATAATGACCCACATCAATAATATGAATACCAAGAGTGTATCCAACTCCTTCTTTCTCAAGGCTTATGGCATCATCATAGTCAAGGGTGGACTGGCCGTCGATGGTTATACAGGGAATATTGGTAAAATCTTTTCTAATGGGATCATTTATAAATTCAGGTGCGGATTTAATAATTCCATTCACTCTTTTAAGAACATTGTCAGGGTATTGGTCAGAGATACCCATCCTGAGAAGATCGACATTTTCATTTTTATCCCATATTCCGGCCTGCACAAGAATATCAAAAATTTTTTCACTGCTGCCTATTCCCGCTTTTGAAATGATTGCCCTGGCCGTGGCGGCATCCCTGCATTCCTTTTCAAAAATATAATAGGATTTAAGGATATCTGAAATTTCAGTTTCGCAGGTGTTATTGTTAGGGTTTTTATGATCAAGTATTCCCCTGACCCATTTCACTCCACGCAACACGAGCTGTTCTTTTTTTTGAGCTTCTTCTGCAAGTTTGAGTCTGTTTTGAATTTCGTCATCACTATAGGGTGTGAATTTATCTTTACCAAATTTAAAATAGAACCGGTCTTTAAAAAAAGCCCTTATTACGGCAGCTTCATGGTCGGATGTCAAAGGAGGGTCAAAACAGAAAAGCGTCATGGAATCAAGATCAATTTCTTCTCCTTCCCCATGGAGAAGTTCCCAGAGCTCTTTTATGTCAATCTGTTCAGAAAATTCACGCCTTTTATTTGATTTTTGTTTCAGAGCCTTTACAAGAAAATCCCGTGAAGCTGATATATCAAGGCGGTCCTTTGAAATATGGGACAGCCTGCCCGCAGTGAGGTTGACTTCACGGTTATTTTCAGAGAGCAGTCTTAACCGCTGCTTTTTTACCTGAAGTACGACGGCGCATATAATTTTCTGCTGATCAATATATTCTACAATTATTTC
>WGCX01000004.1 GCA_015493575.1 Desulfobacteraceae bacterium
GATATAATCTTGTGATATGGAACTTTTTTCAATGACCATTCATTGGTGTCTTTGTCGTATGTTGAGTTAACAAAGCAGAACCATTCCTCGTCATTCTGTTCCATGTGATCTGACCTGTAGTAAAACCCTGGGAACCTTGATTCTTCCCGGAACTGGATGTGACGGCAATGGGCCTCAACAGTGTAAAGACGATGGAAAATTTCCCATGCCCTTAAAAGTTCATGGAGGTCGCCAGCTGCGATTTTCTCAAGATCTTCACGGAGATACTGGAATTTTTCCATGAGGATTCCAAGAGCTGTTGCACTTGTCTCATAGTAAGTTGCCGTTCCCCCGCCATACTCATGAGTCATCTTCATCAGACGCATTGCAGCTCCTGCAGGTTTACAATAGTTGGGGTTAACATCCTCTGCAGTTGAATATTCGCAGTTGTCAAGATAAGTTCTCACGGGTTTGTAAACCATATCAACGAGTTCTTCGTCAGTCTCTTTGATTCCTCCGTTGGTTGGGTTGTCCCTTAAGAATTTAACCATTGATTTTGCAGTAATACGACCCTCTGCATGGGAACCTGAAGAAAATTTATGACCGGAACATCCAACACCGTCACCAGCAGTAAAAAGACCGGTTACAGTTGTCATTCTGTTGTACACTTTCCCATTGAATCCCCATTTGTAGGAATCAGGTACCCAGTCTTCATCAGGACCTGAACACCAGATGCCGCAGCATCCAGAATGTGATCCAAGAAGATAAGGCTCGGTTGGCATAACTTCCGAATCTTTTTTCTCAGGCTCTGTATTGGTTGCACACCACAAGTTTGCCTGGCCGCATGTCATATCAAGGAAATCTTCCCATGCTTCAGATTCAAGGTGTTTAAGCTCTTTCTTCTTCATGGTTTTACCAAGTTCTGCAAGAGCATCTGTCGTTTTCATTACAATGGGACCACGGCCTGCTTTCATCTCAAACATCATCAGATGGTTTCTCAGGCATGTCGGTGTAATTGCAGCAGTTCCATAGGGAGCGTATTTCTCAAGTTCAGCCTTTGCAGCATCACTTGCAACATACTCTTCTCCAAGACCGTTTTCAAGATGAGCCTTGAAAAGGAGGAACCATGCACCAACAGGTCCGTAACCGTCTTTAAAACGGGCAGGGGTGAAACGGTTTTCCATCATGGAAAGTTCAGCACCTGCTCTTAACGCCATTGTATATGTGGAACCTGCGTTCCATACAGGATACCAGCAGCGGCCTTTACCTTCACCAACTGAACGGGGCTGATAGATATTTACAGCACCACCGCATGCTACCATGATAACCTTGGCTGTGATGATATAAACTTTATTTTCACGTAAAGAGAAACCAACAGCACCTGCTACCCTGTTATCATCATCTTTATCTTTAAGAAGCTCAACAATAAAGCATCTTTCAATAATATTTTCTTCACCAAGGGCAAGTTTTGCAGCTTCAGCAACGATTCTCTTGTAAGATTCGCCGTTGATCATAACCTGCCATTTACCTGTACGTACAGGTGCGGCACCACTTTTCAGTGTGCCCATTTTCTGGCCTTTTTTACCGTCAAGGGTTTTTCCATCTTCTGATTTTTTCCACATGGGAAGTCCCCATTCCTCAAAAAGATGTACTGAATCATCAACATGACGGCCAAGGTCATAAATAAGGTCTTCACGTACGATACCCATAAGATCGTTTCTTACCATGCGTACATAGTCTTCGATCTTGTTTTCACCGATATAGGTATTGATTGCTGAAAGACCCTGGGCTACAGCACCACTTCTCTCCATGGCAGCTTTGTCACAGAGAAGAATTGATGTATCGTCGCTTGCCCATTTTTTAATTTCAAATGCTGTTCCGCATGCAGCCATTCCGCCGCCGATAATGAGAATATCAACGTCTCTTTTATCAACTTCAGGATCCCTTACCGCCTTAAGTTCTCCAACAGGCTTATTAGGTAATGCCATTATTTTACCTCCAAATTATCTATAAAATATAGTCTTAAATCAAATTTAATGACAGGCTGTTATGCCAGTTCCTGGGGTACAGGAAGATCATAGCCGTCTGCTTCTTCTGTTGAAAGAAGGTTATTGTCAAGGTCTTTAGCCTTAAGGTCCTGATAGGCATTTGCCTGACCTTCCGGAGTTGTTCTGATTGGGAATTTAAAACGTTTGACAAGACCGTTCCTGAACTTGCATGTCCACATAATGTCTTCTGTACCAAGCATTGGAACAACACTGCTGCCCATGGGTACAAAATCAGAATAACCTCTTACTTCAATTGCCTGGGAAGGACAGATTTTTACACATGAAAAACATTCCCAGCACTGATCAGGTTCCTGATTGTATGCTTTCATTGCATTGGGGTCAAGGACCATCAGGTCATTGGGGCAAATATACATACATGCTGTTTTGTCCCCACCCTTACAACCGTCGCATTTCTCTGCGATTACAAAAGATGGCATTTAAAATACCTCCCTACGATTATGCGCTGAAATCAATTTTAATTTCAGCAACTGGTGATAATTAAATTGCGGCATTTAAATTTTAAATATACCGCGCTCACGTATTATAAAATAGGCCGATTTGACTTCGACCAGATCATACTTAATGTGAATCGTTCCAACTTAATGTGTATCGTTCCAGGATAAAAATTAATGACGGGAAGTTAACACCGGAAAATACCTTTTGTCAAGAACTTTTCCATATGATTTTTCTGCATTAAATTATTCTTTTTAAATTTTAAAAAAAACAAAGTAAATCCAGGGGCAGAAACTTTTATTTTCAACACATATCCCCATTTTCCAAAATTTTTAATCAGATCTGACAAATAAGGTAACCTTAAATATTCGACCTTAAAATGTAAATTTTGGACTATGATTCATATTTCGCCTGTTTGGGACTGCAAAACCATACTCATGCTATTGTGAAGGCAGAAATAGACGAAGATAAACGTGCTGGCCGAATATTTAAAGATGACCGCCATAATAACTTGTTATATTAAGCAATTTAATATAAAAACAATACATAAAAAATTACCATGAAATTTTACTGATTTTGTTCTTTTAACTGCCTTTTTCAAGGATAAAAAATATGAATCAAGACCATAATCAGGAAATGATTCCCATTTCCCCTGATGATCAATTAAATTTTAAATGTTCGTCTGAAAATTCCTGTTTTAATGATTGCTGCAGGGATCTCAACCAGTTTCTAACGCCCTATGATATTCTCCGTTTAAAAACAAACCTTGATATTAAGTCCAATATCTTTTTAAAAAAGTACACATCCTTTCACAATGGCCCGGAATCAGGTCTTCCAATAATTACATTCAAGCCTGATCCTGCTTCAAAAAATGCCTGCCCCTTTGTGACGGAGAAAGGATGTTCCGTTTATGCTGACAGACCTGCCTCCTGCAGGATTTACCCACTTGCAAGGGCAATTTCAAGATCAAGAAAGACAGGTGAAATTACAGAGTATTTTGCCTTGATCAAAGAACCCCACTGCAAGGGTTTTAACAATAAAAACAATCTCACTGCCGGCCAGTGGATTAAAACCCAGGATGTGGATGAATATAATGAGAAAAACGATAAGTTAATGGAAATTATCAGCCTGAAAAACCGGATAATACCAGGAGCACTTGATAAAATATCTTCGGATAAATTTTACCTTGCCTGCTATGATCTTGATACTTTCAGAAACAAAATTTTAAATGAAGGCCTTTTAGATGATTATTCCATACCGGATCATGTATTATCAGAAATTAAAGACAATGACCTTGCCCTGCTTGATCTTGGAATTTCATGGGTGAAAAATTTTCTTTTTGGAATTAATATGGAGTTTGTATGAATATAAAGGGAAAAACCGCACTTGTTCTCGGAGCGGTGAAGGGAATCGGAAAGGGAATTGGCCTTGCCCTGGCTGATCATGGGGCAGATCTTGTGCTGACACGGCACGACTGGAATGATTCCTTTGAAGATATGGAAAAAGACTTCAATGCTTCAAAAGCCCGTCATATTATATGTGATGTTGACCTGCTTGATCCCGATGAAATTTCCTCCCTGATGAAAAAAATTGAAAAAAAATTCGGCTGTATAGATATTCTTGTCAACAATATTGAGCGTGGCGGCTGGCCTGTTGTACATGGGAAATACACAAAAAACCAGTGGGATCTTGAAATTGCAACGACCCTAAGGGCAAAAAGATGGGTTTTTGATGCAGCTTTACCTCTATTGAAAAAATCTGAAGATGCTGTTGTTATCAATTTCTCTTCCATTGCTGCAATAACGGGAAGAACAGGCCCTGCCGCATCTGTTTTTAATGACGGTTATGCAGCTGCAAACAGGGGTGTATCACTTCTCACTGAAACATGGGCACGCATGGGAGCGCCTTTGATCCGGGTTAATGAAATAATGCTTGGTATTTTTGAAACACGCCATGGACCTGGTACAAGGGGTTGGGAGCAAGTCTTAACCCGGGATGAAAAAAATGCCCTGATTGACCATATTCCAATGGGAAGAATCGGAAAAATAGATGATATTGTAAAAACAATTTTATATATCATAAGGGATGCTCCCTATATGACGGGCAGTGTCATCAAACTTGACGGAGGGTACACAATAGGGGGAGAAGCTGTTCCACAAATGCCCAAAGGTGTTCTTTAGTGCCTTACCCCTGAATTTCTGTAATAAAAACAGAAAATAGGGGAGAGCTGACATGCTGCGGGCAGAGCCCGATTTAGTAAGAAATAAGCATCTGTGCAATGGTCTGTTTTATTTTTTCTGATTTTCCCTTTGCTTTCCTGTAATCCATTTCAATACCGGCCATTTTTGAATAAAAAGGGGTTCTGTCAAATTTAATGTAACCTTTTTCATTAAAAAGCTCTGTTCCTGCATCGCATCCAGGACTTATCAAAGGCTCTGAAGATGGTTTGCAGAGTTCGTGGGGAATGCCATGGAGCCTGCATATCATTGGCCTGAATTTATAGATCATGCAGAGGTTATTTTCATTCAGCGGGCACATAATCCTTATTCGTTCGTTCCGTTTTTCTGCAATGCCGCGTTGTTTGTTTACCTGTTCAGCCCTGAACAGCACCTGCTTATTGTCCCATGATCAAGGGTGTTCATGCCCCACAGGAGATAATCCTTCTCGATATATGTATAATGGTAGAATTCTGTTTCGCAGCAGCTTTCCGCGCACCCTGTGCATTTAAACCCGTAGGCCGCTGCAGCTTTCTCCCATGCCCTGTCCATATCCCCGTAAAGCAGATTCAGTTTTGAAAAAAATTTCTGATTGTGCTGGAATTTATTATCCATATTTCACTGATTCCCGGATTTTGCTGATTCCCGGATTTTGCTGATTCCCGGATTTTGCTGATTCCCGGATTTTGCTGATTCCCGGATTTTGCTGGTTTCCATTTTTTTTATTAATTTCCGGATGTTTGGTCTATTTGCCTTGTTATCTAAAATAAAACGATACCCGCACACCCCATGTACCCGCCTAAATTTCCTGTTTTTTTAAGAAACTCCTGTAAAGAACCATAAATCATAAGAGTTTCCATATTTATTGTGAGACTGTATGAAAGTCCCCGGATCAACCTCATGGCGGTTTTTTATAAGAAAGAGCTCATTTTTGACAGAGTCACAAATGCTTTTTCCATGTTAGTTGTGAGGCGCTGGAACGCAGTCCAGATCCGCCTCATGGCAGTTATATGAAAGAAATTTTAAATGTCATTATTTCAATCTCGTTCACCAC
>WGCX01000005.1 GCA_015493575.1 Desulfobacteraceae bacterium
GGAAAAGATCTTGGATGCAGCCTTGTGATCCTTGATGAGGCACATTATCTCGGGGATTTTGAGCGTGGCGTGGTCTGGGAGGAGATCCTCATATATCTTCCCGTTCGAATTCCACTGCTCATGCTTTCTGCAACCATTGGAAACTCAGGGCATATATCAGCCTGGCTTGAATCCATAAGGGGGAAACAATGCCATGTGATCGAAGAGACAAAACGACCTGTTCCGTTATTTCCGATTTTTTTTCATCCGTCAGGAACTTTGTATCCCCTTGTTAGAAAATCAGGTGCAAAATTTATCCTGCATAAAAAAGTATCTGATTTCATAAAGTTAAAGCATCCCCCGAAAATTGCACTTCCGGGAAGACTTCCTGCATTTGCGGAAATTCTCAAGGTTTTAAGGGAATTTAATCTTCTGCCTGCAATTTTTTTCTTAAAATCAAGGGCTGACTGTGACCAGGCAGTCAGGCTGTGCAGTCCAGGACTTTTATCAAAAGATAAAAAAAGAAAAACAAAACTTGCAGCCAGAATTGATCAGCTTGTATCAAAAAGTTGCCACCTTGCAGACCATGCCCAGAGAAAATACCTTGAATTAACCGCAGCAGGCTCCCATCACAGCGGTCAGCTTCCCGCATGGAAAGTGGTTGTGGAAACTTTGATGTCAGAGGGGCTTCTCGATGCCATGTTTGCAACTTCAACCGTTGCAGCAGGTGTGAATTTTCCTGCAAGAAGTGTTGTGATTTTAAATTCAGACAGGTTTAACGGTACGGACTTCATGCCTTTAACTGCAAGTGAGTTCCAGCAGATGACCGGCAGGGCAGGCAGGAGAGGTATGGATAATATCGGTTTTGCCATTGTACTGCCCGGCAGATTCATGGACCTTAAATATTCTGCAAAGATGCTCCACGCCCCGGCCCAGAATATTGAAAGCCAGATCAGGATCAATTTTTCCATGGTGCTGAATCTTCTTTTATCCCACAATCCGGAGCAGATACAGATTCTTCTTAAAAAATCCTTTGCTTCTTTCATGGTGTCCATGGGAAAAAAGGGAAAATACGCAAGAAAAATCTACGGCAGTGACATGGAATATCTTTCAAAGGATTTTCTTGCCCATCTTGATTTTCTCCAGGACCATGGGTTTGTCAGGGAAAACGGAATTTTGACAAATGATGGTGAATGGGCATCAAGGCTCAGGATAGATTCCCCTTTAATGGTTGCCCACTGCCTCAGAAACGGTCTTCTGCCTGAAAATGATCCTGTGCTCCTTGCCGCTGTCATGGCTTCATTTGTCAATGAAAAAGAGTTTGATAATGACAGGATAGCAGGGGATATTGTTTTTAAAAAACTTTCAAAATCTTTTCTTAAACTGAGGAGAGGCCTTAAACCCTTTGCAGAAGAGCTTATCAAAAAGGATTTTCTTGCTCCCCAGCTTTATATACAGCCTGCCGCAATAATTTTTTTCTGGGCAGGAGGTACGCCGTGGGACATTGTTGTGCAGCAGTCCCCCTTTGCAGAAGGTGATCTTGCGAGACTGATACTGAGAACCGCTGAAAATTTAAGGCAGCTTGCAAATCTAACGGAAACTTTTCCTGAAATTGCAGAAACTGCGGGAGAATCCATTGATCTGCTTTTAAGGGAACCGGTTGTGACCTATCATGATTAGATCATAATCATGTACTTGTGGCTTCTTGAAAAATCTTATGATTGCAAAAAAATCTGATAATTGATAATCTCCTTTTAGTGCCTTACCCCTGAATTTCTGTAATAAAAAACAAGAAATTGAGGCAGGTACATGGGTTGCGGGCATAGCTCGCTTTAGATAAATATTCGACCTTATAATTTAAATTTTGGGCAGTGCTTCATATCTGGCTATTTGGGACTGCAAAAGCATACAAAGGCTGGCAATGCCAGCAACCCATTTGCCTTATGGAGCAGAAAACGCCGTCTAAGCCAGGGCTCTAAAAAAAAGGAGAAGGAAATGAAACTGATTAATGCTGATAAAGCACCTGCTGCGATAGGCCCGTATTGCCATGCCGTGGTTGCAGGAGGTCTTGTGTTCTGCTCGGGGCAGCTTGGCCTTGACCCTGATACAATGGAATTTACCGGAGATTCCGTTGAGGAGCAGACCGTTCAGGTGATGAAAAATATTAAAATCGTCCTTGAAAAGGCAGGAACCACAACGGATAAAATTATCAAAACCACTGTTTTTTTAAATGATATGAATGATTTTCCGGCAATGAACAGGGCTTATGAAAAAAATCTTGCAGGGCACAAACCTGCAAGGGCTGCAGTTGAAGTAGCAAGATTGCCAAAAGATGCCCTTGTGGAGATAGAGTGCATTGCCTTCTTGTAGTGTATACGGTTTTTATAAGAAAAAGCTCATTTTTGACAGAGTCACAAATGCTCTTTCTATATTCGTCAGAATCTTTGATTCTTAGAGGCGCTGTAACGCAGTTCAGATCCGCCTCATGGCGGTTATAAAAAAACAATTAATGATATTTGGGAGCTTGTTTTAAAATATGGCTGAAGATACAAAAAAAGTTATATATTCAATGATGAAAATAAGTAAATTCCATGGCAAAAAGCAGGTGCTTAAGGATATATCTCTTTCTTATTTTTACGGTGCGAAAATCGGTGTACTTGGTTTAAACGGTTCGGGTAAGAGTACTCTTCTTCGGATTATGGCTGGAAAGGATAAAAATTTTAACGGAGAAACGATCCTGTCAAAGGGATATACTGTTGGGCTTCTTGAACAGGAGCCTTTGCTTGATGAAGATAAAACAGTAAAGGAGATTGTTGAGCAGGGCGCTAAGGAGACTGTGGATCTGATCAATGAGTATGAAAAAATAAGTGAGAAATTTGCAGAACCCCTATCCGATGATGAAATGGATAAACTGATCAAAAGACAGGGAGAACTCCAGGATAAGCTCGATCACCTTGATGCCTGGGATATTGATGCCAGACTTGATATGGCCATGGATGCCTTGAGATGTCCGGCCGGAGACACACCTGTTAAGATTATTTCAGGAGGAGAGAAAAGGCGTGTTGCCCTTTGCAGGCTGCTACTGCAGAAGCCTGATATCCTGCTCCTTGATGAGCCAACCAACCACCTTGATGCAGAATCTGTTGCCTGGCTTGAGGAGCATCTCAACAGGTACGAGGGTACTATTATTGCCGTGACACATGACAGGTATTTTCTTGATAATGTTGCACAGTGGATTCTTGAACTGGACAGGGGCCAAGGCATACCGTGGAAGGGCAATTATTCTTCCTGGCTTGAGCAGAAACAGAACAGGCTGAAGAATGAGATCCAAAGGGAAAGCAAACGCAGAAAAACCCTTGAAAGGGAACTTGAGTGGATCAGGATGTCCCCAAAGGGTAAACGGTCCAGGTCAAAGGCCAGGATAAAATCCTATGACAAGCTTCTACACCAGGATGTTGGAAAAAGGGAGCAGGAACTGGAAATTTTTATTCCGCCCGGGCCAAGACTGGGTGACAAGGTTGTTATTGCAAAGGATGTGTGCAAGGGTTTTGACAACCGTCTTCTTGTTGAAAATATGAATTTTATCATACCACCGGGCGGTATTATCGGTGTTATCGGCCCCAATGGTGCGGGAAAATCAACTTTATTTAATATGATTACCGGAAAGGAGACTCCCGACTCAGGAACCATTGAGACAGGAGATACCATAAAAATTGCCTATGTTGATCAGGAAAGAAATATCCTTGATCCCGACAAAACCATCTGGGAGGTTATCTCAGGCGGAAACGAGATAATTTCCCTTGGAGGCAGAGAAATAAACTCCAGGGCATATGTTTCAAAATTTAATTTTTCCGGCTCGGATCAGCAGAAAAAAACAGGAAAGATATCAGGCGGAGAGCGCAACAGGGTGCATCTTGCAAGGATGTTAAAGGAAGAGGCCAATCTTCTTTTATTGGATGAGCCCACCAATGATCTTGATGTAAATACAATGCGCGCCCTTGAAGAGGCACTTGAAAATTTTGCGGGATGCGCCATTGTAATAAGCCATGACAGGTGGTTCTTAGACAGGATTGCAACCCATATTCTTGCCTTTGAAGGGGACAGCAAGACCTTTTTTTATTCAGGCAGTTATTCGGATTACGAACATGATAAAAAAAAGCGGCTCGGCATAAAAGAAGATCATCCGAAAAGAATTAAATACCGGCAGTTGATCAGATAATTGTTAAAAATTAAGGCGTATTTACTATTTCTTATATCCGATTGCTAAAAAAACCGATTGCTGAAAATTCTTATACCTGAATGCTGAAAAATAAAATAATTTGTGAAAAAAAATTCATTAAAAGCGGTTTTCTTGAAATACATGCAGCGGTTTTTTTGTTTGGATTTTCCGGATTGTTCGGTAAATTTCTGCATTGCCCTTCCATTGTAATTGTTTTTGGACGGACTTTATTTGCATCTGCAGCTCTTTTGCCCATTATGGCTTTTACCTCTGGAGTAAGGCCATTTTCAGGGGGAAAGAAAGCCATGCTTGTTTACGCTGTACAGGGGATGCTGCTTGCTGCCCACTGGACCAGTTTCTTTTATTCAATACAGATTTCAACCGTAACAATAGGGTTGCTTACGTTTTCAACATTTCCCGTTTTTGTTACATTTATGGAACCTTTTTTTTTCAGGGAAAAACTTAATTCTTCGGATATTGCAACGGCAATGATCGTCTTTGCAGGGCTTGTGCTTGTACTGCCGGGCTTTGATTTTTCCAGGGCGCCTGTAAAAGGCGCTTTTTATGGAATAGTGTCCGGATTCACATTTGCCCTGCTTAGTCTTGCAAACAGAAAAAATGTTCAACAGGACCACCCCATTGTTGTTGCATTTTACCAGAATTTCTTTGCATCCCTTGCACTTTTTCCGTTTATTTTTGTTTTAAAGCCTTCTGTACCCGATGAACATGAATTCTTTCTTCTTGCTGCCCTCGGTATTTTGTGCACAGCTTTAAGTCACACACTTTTTATAAAATCCCTTATTTCCATTAAAGCACAGACAGCGGGAATCATTACCGCACTGGAGCCGGTATATGGGATTTTACTTGCCTTTATTATCCTTGGAGAAAGACCGGGGCTTAGAACCATGGCAGGTGGAGTCATAATTATTGCAGCCACTGTTGCTGCAGGGTTACTCCATAAAAAAAAATAATACATATGCAGCCCTTCCGTCATATTTATGACAGAGGCTCCATTATTTTGACAGATTTTTGCATGGTTTTTTTATAACGGCCATGATGCGCTGCATCACAACAAAAATTGAAAGTTAAATTTTAAAAAAACAGAATGGTTCTACCATTCTGTAACTTATTGAAATAATGACATTTAAAATTTCTTTCATATAAAGAAACTCTTTGTAAAAAAACGTGTAATTTTCATTCATTATCCCGCATTCATTCAAATTTTCCTGCTGTTATTTCGTTTTTTTAAATAAAAAAAATCAATACGGCATAATGATTGCTTTTTAGTATTTTATCCATGTATATATCATGCCTGATGGATGGAGACATGTATAACTGACCAAAGCGAGCAATGCCCGTAACCCATGTGTCTGCCTCAATTTTGTTTTTTATTGCAGAAATTCAGGGGTGAGGCACTAAATAAATTTTCATAAAAAGAGAGAATAATATGGCTGAAACAGAAAATGACAGCAATGGCGGGAACCAAGAGGAAATTGCAGAGGAAAAGGAAAATGAGGCTGCCGAAGTTCAGGAGGAAGAAAGGGATCTTGAGTTTATTCTTGATATACCGCTTGAACTTTCAGTTGAACTTGGAAGAACCAGGATGCTTGTAAATGATCTTTTACAGCTTGGCCAGGGTTCCATTGTGGAATTAAATAAACTTGCCGGAGAACCCCTTGAAATTTATATTAACCGCAAGCTGATAGCAAGAGGGGAAGTTGTTGTGGTGAATGAAAAATTCGGGGTCAGACTTACCGATATTATTACGCCCATGGACAGGGTGAAAAGCCTGTCAAACGAATGACTACTACTCCTGAAATATGGCCTGCATTTCTTAAAATTTCAATGATGCTGTCTTTCGTCATTGCTCTGCTGGTACTTGTATTTTATTTTATTAAACGTTTCTCAGCAGCAAGGGGTATCAAGGGATCTGACAAATTTATAAAGACTCTTTGTATTCATTATCTGTCTCCAAAGGAAAAACTTGTTCTTATTGATGTCCTCGGTGAAAAGATCCTCATTGGAGTTACCGCACAGAACATCACCCGAATTGCCACAATTAACGGAGAACTTCAATCCGATAATAAAATTGATGAAAATGAGAATAATGCGGTTTCAGGGTTCCCGGGATTTCTTGCAAAAGCTGTAAAATTTAGTGGTAAATCTGCTGCCGGTGGTGATTATGAAAAATAGAAAAAAAATATTTCTTTATATTATGGGTGTTGCTGCCTTTGTTTTCATTATTTTCCTTGCAGCACCATCAACGGCGGAAGCTGTAAATTTTCCCATTCCGTCATTAAATCTTGGTATAGGCCAGGCAAAGGGGCCCGGCGATGTTGCAGTTGTACTTGAGATCATTGCCCTTTTAACCATTTTATCACTTGCCCCGGCCATTTTGATCTTAATGACTCCTTTCACACGAATTGTTGTGGTTCTTCATTTTTTAAGGCAGGCTCTCGGGACCCAGTCAAGTCCTCCAAACCAGGTTGTGGTAGGTCTTGCACTTTTTTTAACTTTTTTTATCATGCAGCCAGTTGGAAAGGATATATACCATAATTCTTTAAGCCCCTATCTTGACCATGAGATTAATTATAAAGAAGCCTTTGAAACAGCCCAGGTTCCCATCAGAAAATTTCTGCTGAAAAATACCCGGCAGTCGGATATTGCTCTTTTTGTAAAAGGCACACATTCAGTAAAGCCTGAGACCCGTGAGGATGTTTCTCTGCTGCTGCTGATACCGGCTTATGTGATCAGTGAACTTAAAACTGCTTTTATCATTGGTTTTGTTATTTATATTCCCTTTCTTGTAATTGATATGGTCGTTGCCTCGGTTCTTCTTGCAATGGGAATGATGATGCTTCCTCCTGTGATGATTTCCCTGCCTTTTAAATTGATGCTTTTTGTCCTGGTTGACGGATGGCATCTCCTTACAGGGTCACTTTTAAAAAGCTTCGGGATATAAAAACAAAGGTTAAAAAAAGGAGAATAGATATGACACCGGAATTTGTTGTAGAGTTTGCAAAACAGGCAATTATTTTAACCATTTATCTTTCCATGCCCATGCTTGGATTAGGCCTTGCAGCAGGTCTTGTGGTAAGTGTTTTCCAGGCTGTGACTTCCATTCAGGAAATGACACTGACATTTGTACCCAAAATCATAGCCGTATTTCTCGGTCTATTGTTTTTTGCTCCGTGGATGCTTGATCAGATAACGGTTTTTACACATAGAATTTTTGTGAATATACCAATGTATATTAAATAAAATGGAACTTGTAAACCTGATAAACCCGGTGGAGTTTAAAATTTATCTTCTTGTGCTCACAAGGATATCTCTTGTTCTTTTCCTGCTTCCCGTGTTTTCAACAACAATGTTTCCTGCACTCTGCAAGGCAGGGCTTGCCATGGTTATTTCCATGCTCATATATTCTGTAGTCCATGTTGATCCTGCAATTTTTCCAAAGACATTAATCGGAGTCGGGATTATTTTTTTATCCGAAGCAATGATCGGTATCACCATTGGACTGTGCATAAGAACTTTTTTCGGTTCCGTAGAACTTGCAGGCCAGATCATCGGATTCCAGATGGGATTCTCAATGATAAATGTTGTGGACCCGCAGTCAGGCTCCAATATTTCCATCATGGAGCAGTTAGGCTACTGGGTTGCTATTCTTATTTTTCTTGCATTAAACGGCCACCATATAATGCTTCTGGCCCTTATAGAGAGTTTCCGGCTTGTTCCGCCCGGATTTTTTGTGATTCACAAGCTGATGCTGAACAAAGTCCTGGATATAGGCGCAGATATGTTTATTCTTGGCATCAAAATAGGTGCTCCTGTCATTGCGGCCCTTCTTTTTACAAGTGCCGCATTCGGGCTTATGGCTAAATTTTCCCCCCAGATGAATGTGATGATTGTGGCTTTTCCATTAAAAATATTTGTGGGGCTTGTTCTTTTTGGATTTTCCCTTGAAATTGTTATTCTTATTGTCAGAAATTATATTATGCATTTCAAGGAACTTCTCATGTCCCTGCTCTATTTTGCAGGGGGAGGATAGATGAACCATGGCTGAAGATCCCGAAGGCGGCGGAGAAAAAACCGAAGATGCGAGTTCGCGGAAACTGGAAAAATCAAGGGAAGAGGGACAGGTCGCAAAGAGTATTGAAATCCCTTCTGTCTTTGTTCTACTTGCCGGAACCCTCGGCCTTTATGTGTCCGCATATTTTGTTTATAAAAATCTGCTTGCAGTGATGCACGACGGCTTTTTTTTTAATTTGGTTCCAAAATTAACTGACGTGTCAGCCGTACATCTGTTATACCGCTGTACAATACGTTTTCTTTTAATGACGGCTCCTGTCATGGCAGCGGTTTTTATTGCAGCCCTTGCATCCAATTTTCTCCAGGTGGGGTTTGAAATTTCATGGAAAGCCATTGAACCCAAACTCTCCAGAATCAATCCGATTTCAGGCTTTAAACAGAAATTTTCATCAACGGCAATTGCCGAATTTATAAAAAGCATTTTAAAAATAATCATAGTTACAATTGTTGCTTATCTTGAAGTAAAAAAAAAGATGAACAGTATTGTGAGACTATATGACCACAGTACAGCTTACATTCTTCTTGCCGTTCTTAAAATTGCCTTTATTATTTATCTTAAAGTGATTGTAGTTATGATAATTCTTGCCGTAGCTGATTATATTTTTCAAAGGTGGAAATTTTTACAGGATCAGAAAATGACAAAGCAGGAGACAAAGGATGAATTAAAACAGACCGAGGGAGATCCCCAGGTTAAATCAAGGATAAGACAGCTCCAGACCGAGGCTGCAAGAAAACGCATGATGGCTGAAATACCGGAAGCAGATGTGGTTGTAACAAATCCGACCCATCTTGCAGTGGCATTAAAATATGACGGAACAACAATGGAAGCCCCCCATGTTCTTGCAAAAGGTGCAGGCCCTGTTGCTGTGAATATTAAACGGATTGCAGCTGAACATCATGTTCCGGTTGTTGAAAATAAAGAGTTGGCCCGGAATTTGTATAAGATGGTAGATATAGGCGGCGAAGTCCCCACGGAATTATTCCAGGCCGTTGCGGAAATCCTTGCCTATGTTTACAAGTTAAAGGGTAAAGGGGTTTAATGTTTATCAAAAAAGTCTGTCATGAATTTGTCATCAACGTGTTATAATGTCAATTTATGGCCGTTATTGAGATTTTTTTAATGATATTTAAAATAACAATAAATTTGAAATGAGGATAAGTTAATGGCAGTTGAGAATACTGGACTTTTGGCAGGGATAAGGAGCGAAGGCTCGGATGTTGCCATGATTATCGCCCTTATCGGGATACTCATGGCGATGATTTTACCCCTGCCTCCTGTGGTTCTTGATTTTTCCCTTGCATTGAATATTACGCTTGCAGTTATTGTTCTAATAACGACCATGTACACAAAAAAACCCCTTGATTTTTCCATTTTTCCATCCATGCTTCTTGTTTTGACCCTGTTCCGTCTATCTTTAAATGTGGCATCAACACGTATGATTCTTCTCCATGGAAGTGAAGGTCCCCTTGCTGCAGGAGCAATTATCAAATCATTTGGCAGCTTTGTTGTAGGTGGGAATTATGTTGTTGGCATGATTGTTTTTATTATACTTGTGTTGATCAATTTTATGGTTGTAACAAAAGGTGCAGGAAGGATTGCAGAAGTTGCAGCAAGATTTACCTTAGATGCCATGCCCGGAAAACAGATGGCCATTGATGCAGATCTTAACGCCGGGATGATCGATGAAATTGAAGCAGGAGAGAGAAGAAAAGAAGTTGCAAGAGAATCTGAATTTCACGGAGCCATGGATGGTGCCAGTAAATTTGTCAGGGGAGATGCAATTGCAGGTATTATTATCACTGGTATCAATATAGCCGGTGGTTTTATCATCGGAGTTGTTCAACAGGGCATGCCCATGAAGGATGCCCTTACAAATTATACGCTTCTCACGGTTGGTGACGGACTGGTATCCCAGATTCCGGCACTTCTTATCTCAACTGCTGCAGGTATTCTTGTGGCCAGGGCAGGATCGGAAAACAGAATGGGGCAGGATTTTGCAGCCCATCTTCTGTCAAGCAAAACACCCGTTTATCTTGGATCGGCAATTGTTTTCTGCCTTGGTCTTGTTCCCGGACTTCCTGCCTTTCCTTTCATGACTTTAAGTTTTATTCTCGGGGCTGGATGCTGGTATTTTCTTGGAAGGGAACTGCCGGAAGAGGAAGTTGAGGGGACGGGTGAAGAGGACGAAGCATCAAGTGCTCCTGAAGAGGTTGACCACCTGCTGACCCTTGATACCATAGAACTTGAGGTGGGCTACGGGTTGATTCCCCTTGTTGATCAGCAGCAGGACGGCATGCTGCTCGGCCGGATAAGGGCAATCAGAAGGCAGTTCGCAAGTGAAATGGGAATTATTATTCCACCCATTCATATCAGGGATAATCTTAAACTTAATCCCGCCCAGTACAGGGTTATGATCAGGGGAGTAGAGGCAGACGGCAGTGAATTAATGGTTAATCATCTTCTTGCAATGGACCCGGGAGGTGTTGCCCAGGAGATTGAAGGAATCCCCACAACCGAACCGGCATTTAAACTTCCCGCCCTGTGGATCTCACCGGATAGAGAAGAGGATGCTAAATTTGCAGGCTATACTGTTGTTGATAATTCAACTGTCATTGCAACCCACTTAACCGAAGTGATAAGAACCAATGCCCATGATCTTCTCGGACGTCAGGATGTTCAGCATCTGCTTGATAATCTTGCCAAAACAAATCCAAAAGCCGTTGAGGAACTTGTACCGGGTCTTTTAAGTGTTGGGATCGTTCAAAAAGTACTTCAGAATCTTTTAAGGGAAAAAGTTTCAATACGTGATCTTCTGACAATCGTAGAAACCCTGGCAGATTATGCTCCCATGGGCAAGGACCCTGATCTTTTGACAGAGTATGTCAGACAGAAAATTGCGAAAGCGATGCTGGCACCCCTGCTTGGGCAGGATAAAACACTTCAGGTGATCACCCTTGACAGAGTGCTTGAAGAGATGCTCACGAAAAATATAAAGCACACTGAACATGGGTCTTACCTTGCGGTGGATCCTAAAATTGTTGAACAGATCGTTCAATCTGCAGAAATTGAAGTTGAAAAACAGCTTGCTTCGGAGGCTCAGCCGGTCATCATGTGTTCTCCGGTTCTGAGACGTCATTTTAAAAAATTGATTGAGCATGCCTTACCTTCGGTTTTTGTTGTATCCCATGCGGAAATTGTTGATGACATAAGTCTTAAGGCTGCCGGAAGGATAAAAATTACAAAATGAAATCAAAAATATTTGAAGCTGAAACCATTCAAAGGGCACTTGCACAGGTTAAGGAGGAAATGGGGCCTGATGCAATGATCCTGTCCACAAAAAAAATCCCGAGAAGCCCGAGAAATCCCTATGCAAAGGGAAAATTTGCTGTTGAAGCCGCACCAAAAGAATGTTTTCCTGAAAGCGAGACAAAAAACAGCAGCAAAAAATTTACATCCTGTGATAAGGATTTTCCGTATCAAAAGGATGAAATCTCTGGTATTATTAAAGACGAGATCTCTGCCGGTATTATTAAAGATGATCTAGTCAGCATAAAAGATATTCTTCCCCTGATGAGCCATGGAAACAGGATTCAGGAAATGATTATGAATTATCCGGAATCTGCCCCTTTGTTTGCACTGCTTTTAAAAGCAGGAATTTCTGAAAATATGGCTGGTTCAATTATGTATAATTCATGTTCTTCCATGGAAAATGACAGACTTCGCTGCGATTGCGGGGTAACAGAACAAAAGATCGATAAGGTAAAAAACCATAGCAAAGGAAAAACGGATGGTGTTGCATCTTTAAAGAATTATGTTATAAAGGAATGTGCAGAGCTGTTAGATACACGGAATTTATTTGTAGAATCCGATGTTCCGGATAATACCGACGTTTTTAAAACCAGCATTGTTAAAAAGAATAATATTGATGAATTAAAAGGAAATATTCCCCGGTCAGGATTACCCTTTATGGCTGCTTTTGTCGGCCCCACAGGTGTCGGAAAAACAACGACCATTGCAAAACTTGCAGCGGAGTTGACTTTTAAAAGAAAAAAACGGGTCGGTTTGATTTCCATTGATAATTATCGCGTTGGTGCTTTTGAACAATTAAAGGCCTATGCTTCAATTATGGGTATTGGCTGTATTCCAGCCTTCAGCACTAAGGATTTTGCCCTGGCAATTGATAAAATGTGCTCAATGGATATTATTCTTATTGATACGGCAGGGCACAGTCATTTTGATAAAATTAAAATGGACAAACTTGCAGGTGTGGTCAATGGAAGTTTTAATGTGTCAGTTCATCTTGTTTTGAGTATGGCAACCGGTGCTGTGGATATGAAAGAGGCAGCAACAGCTTTTGCCGTTCTTAATCCTGTAACCTATGTGTTTACAAAAATTGATGAAACAAGGATGTGCGGAAAGATTTTTGATCAGATCAATGAACTGAACATGCCTGTTTCCCTTATTACCAATGGCCAGAGGGTGCCGGAAGATCTTATTATTCCCGACAGAAAAAAACTTTTAAGTATCATTCTTGGAACAGAAAATAAAAGTGGATGCAGAATTCTTTAAACAGGAGAAATAATCTAAGTGGATCAGGCAAGCGGACTGAGAGATATGGTAACCTCAGACACATTTTTAAAACGGAGAACCTCCATGGTTTCATCTCGAAATAATCCAATTCCAAGGGTATTGGCTGTCACAAGCGGTAAAGGCGGTGTAGGCAAGACAAATATGGTGGGAAACATTGCTGTTGCCTTAAAAAGGTCTGGTAAACGTGTTGTCATTCTTGATGCAGATATGGGACTTGCCAATATTGATATAATTTTTAATATGCGGCCGGATTATAATATCAGTCATGTGATAAGCGGTGAAAAAAATCTTAAGCAGGTTATTGTAACAACGAAACACGGCGTTCAGATTGTCCCCGGTGGAAGTGGATTTACCCATCTTACAAACCTTACAGAAGGCGAAAAATTAAATTTGCTCAGTGAGTTCGAGGTGTTGGGAGAGCTTGCCGATATCGTTCTTATTGATACGGGTGCAGGAATATCCTCAAATGTGTTGTATTTTAATTCTGCTGCTGATGAATGTATTGTAATTGCCACACGGGAACCAACATCCATAACCGATTCATACGCATTAATGAAAGTACTGTCAAAAAATTATGGGACAAAACATTTTAAACTTGTTGTTAATATGGTAAAATCAGAAAAAGATGCAAAAGCTGTTTATTCAACTTTAAGCGGTGCACTGGAGAGATTTCTTGGAAATGTTGTGCTGGAATATTTCGGATCTATTCCAATGGATACAATGCTCCCGAAAGCTGTGATCAACCATAGTACTGTTTTAGATTTTGCTCCTGATGCTCCTTCAGGTAAGGCCATGGAGAAGCTTGCCAGGAAAATTGCCGATTCGCCGGGTAGATCCGATTCAAATGGAAATATAAAATTTTTCATGCAGAGGATATTGGATACTGCGGACAAATCAGATGATTATAATCAGGGATGACTTATTCAATGGTTCATAAGTGCCGTGACAACAATGGGAAAAAAAACGTTTGGCGTGATACCATGATCGTTAAATATGCTTATCTTGTCAGACACATAGCAGCTCGATTTGCCAGTCGTATTCCTTCCAATGTTTTATTTGATGACCTTGTCAGTGCCGGTTCATTTGGACTTATCGATGCGGTTGACAAGTTTGATCATGATAAGCATGTAAATTTTAAAACCTATGCTCAATACAGAATCAAGGGTGCCATATTAGATGAACTGAGAAGCATGGATGTTTATTCACGATCCATGAGAAAAAAAATAAAAGATATTGCAAAGGCCGTAAAAAAAGTTGAGTGTGAGCATCAGAGGCCTGCAGAAGATTCTGATATAGCCTCTAAGATGGGAATTGACCTTGACACTTATTTTGATATGCTCACCGATATTCACTGTGCTTCAATTTTAAGTCTTGATGCTTTTATTAAATCAGGACGGACCAATTCTACTTCACAGACAAGATTCCAGTCAAGATTGACAGTAAAGGAAACGCCGGCTGACCACCTTGACAGAGAGGAAATGAAAACAGCTCTGTCCAATGCAGTAAAAACGCTTACGGAAAAAGAACAGATCGTCGTATCTCTATATTATTATGAGGAGCTCACTCTAAAGGAGATCGGGGAAGTTCTGTCCCTGACAGAATCAAGAATATGCCAGATACATGCAGGAATTCTGATTAAGATGAAAACAAAACTGAAGGATTATTTTAATTCGTAAAAGAATTGGTAAAGAATCGGTTTGAAACTATTTAAGAGGATACTAAAATGCCTGAGGACACTGTAACTGATGATGAAGTGATATCCCAGGATGATATTGACAGGCTTCTTAACGCCTCTGTTCATGATGATGATGACAATGATGATATAAAAGAGGATGCAGCCTCTGCAGAAGATGCAGAAGATGAACTGTCCGAACTGTCCCAGGATGATATAGACAATCTTTTAAGCGGAGGACCTCTTGGTTCTGGTTCGTCAGACAACGAGCCGGATGACAATGATGAATCAAACATTGAATCGGGCACAGTCAGTGAACCAGATGATGCGGACGGGCTTGAGCTTATATCCCAGAAAGATATTGACAACCTCATGAATGGAATTGAAGCAGATGAGGAACCGGGTACTTCGGAAAACCTGCCTGATACAGATTCAAATGATGAAGATGAAGATGAAGACGATGATGACGATGATGAAGATCTAAAACTTTTCTCCCAGGAAGATATAAGCAAATTAATAAATAATCCTGTTGTTTCCGGTGAAAAAAGCGAAACCATGACAGGTGATACGTCATTATCTTCTGACAATCAAACCGATTCCGGAATTAAAACTGATATAGACAGTAAAACAGATACTGATATTGATACAATTTCTAAAAGTCAGACAGATATTGATAATCAGACAGATACAGAAAGTCAGACAGACACCGATAATCAGACAGATACCGCAAATCAGGCAGACCTGGAAAATGAAACAGACGATACGGACGTTCTTGAACTTGTTTCCCAGGATGACATTGATAAACTAATGAATATCCAGCCTGAAGATGACAAAGGAATTGAACAGGAAATTAATGAAGGGAAAAATGAGGATATGCTGGATTCAGAAAAGATTCTATCTGAATCCGATGCAGTTGATATTGAAGCCTGCATGATAACCCAGGAAACCATAGATCAACTCATGAAAGATGATATGGAAGAAGATGTTGATGCCGTATCAGACGATGTTTCAGACAGTGAAATTAAACCAGACCCGGAGCAGAATTTTGAAAAAGATGAAGATATAGAAGATGAAAATGATTTGGACAGCATTCTGAAAGATTCTCCTGACGTCGTTGACGGAGAGTCTGAAGACGGTTCAAATTTAATATCCCAGGATGACATTGATGCACTTTTACAGGGAACTGAAGAAGAGGATGAAGATATCCTTGGTGAAGTTGATGGAAATTTAAATGATCAGCATATTGATGATGACCCGGGTACTGAGAGTGGTGATCGGGAAAATCAGGTCGTGATTGAAGAAGTAGAAGAAGTAGAAGAAAATGAAGACAGGCAGTCTGCTTCAACACTTTCAATTGATGAAGTTCAGCCCGGGGAAAAAGAAAAAAAGATCAAACACGGGAAAAAATGGTTCAGGTCAAAACTGATGCTTGCCGGGTTTGGAACGATTTTTCTTCTTTTATCCGTTGGAGCAGGATATTATTTTTTCTTTTATGGACCTGCATTAAAGGCAAAACTTCATAACATGAAAACCGATTTACAGGCAAATTCGGTTCTGAAGGGTAAAACAAAAAATATGAATGCAAACAGTTCAGATTTTCCACAGGTAATTGTTCCCCGGGGACCCGGAGACATTGCCATGAAAGACTTTATTGTATTCTCGCAGGGTAAGAATAAAAAACTTACATATCTAAGTGTAGATCTCTCAGTTCATTATTCAAAAGCGATGGCTCTTGATGAAATAAAAAAACATTTGCCTTTTTACAGAGGTGTAATCTATGATGCCATTGAGAAAGAATTTCTATCTGATACAAAAAAAGAGATCAGTGAGAAAATGCTTTCCAAAGTCATTAAACAGGCTTTAAATCAGGTAATGATAAAAAAATATATAGATCAGGTGTTGTTAACTTCTTTTAAAACCGGATAAATATTTACATTGTAATGTTGAATATTTACTAACTTATGGTCTGTACCATAAAAAGTGAGTGATAAATGACAACCATACCAACTCATAATATTATAATGCAGCAGTCAGTTATTGCCCACGATGCGACTAATCAGAACAGGCCTCTACATCCTGATCCGGGACAGGCTGCGGCACAGCAGGCCGTTGAAGATGTTGTGGAGCAAACCACTGTTAAGGAATCTGAGGAATATGAAAATTTAAAACCCGATAAAAGCAGTTCTAAATTAAAATTTAAGAAGGAAAAAAAGGAAAAAAAGAAAAAAAAATTATTAAAAGAGAATCAGGATCCTGAGGCACCCGGGACTCTGCTGGATACTGTGATATGATAAGTTTGTTTTCCATTGAATTCTGGATAGGAGTTCAATTGATTGTTGATTTTGTTTTTGTTTTACTTCTGTTTGGACTTGTCAGGCAGTTCAACAAACACGGAAAATTCAGAATAAATAACGATGATTTTGATGATAAATCGTATATTCTGAAAGATAAATCGATAAAAACTGCCGGTGAAATTATGGAAATTCTGGAGCCCCTTGTCCATGATTCAGAAGCTGCCGCAGAACTTTTTGATCGGCAGATCAAAGAAAAAAAGAACATTATGCAGAAATTAAATGATGCACTTGATTCACGCATCATAAGTATAAACCTTTTATTATCAAGGGCAGAAAATCTGTTTGAGAAGCTGCAGCAGGAAAATTTTTCGACCATGGAAACATATCCTGACTTTAATTCAAAAAATTCATTTAACCATTCACACGACGATGTTATTGATCAGCAAAAAAAAATACTTGAGCTTTATGCCAGGGGAAGCAGTGTAGAATCAATTGCCTCTGAGCTTGCCATGCCCGAGGGCGAGGTGAATCTTGTCATAAGCCTTAAAGAAAAATTTATAAAAATGGAGAATCAGCTGTGATCCATGGCGTTTCTGCCAAATCAACGGATTTAAGCATTGGAAAGGATAACATTGATCAATCCGGTCCTCCATTGACAGAAAAAAACCTTACTGAGGATGTAAAAGCGTTTAAAACCATTTCACCTTCCACAACCTTGAAAGTGACTGCAGGGGAGAATGCGGATAACCTTTCCGAAACAACCGGATTTATCCTTAATCTATTATTAAAGGACGGGGCTGATTTAATAAAAATGCTTGCTCCTTTTTTTTCTGAACCCCTTGATCTCTTTTCCCCTGAAAAAACCGGAATGACTCCATATTCCAAAGAAAATATTATTAATTTAAGGAATCTGATTTTTTCTTTTTCTTTAAAATCTGAGAATCCAGATCTCAAATTTCTTCCACGCCTTATTGAAAAATCCGGCCTTTTATTTGAAAAAAAGATATCCGATCTTTTGCGCAGGGAAATTTTTGATACCGGCAAAACAACAGATTTTAAAAAGATATCGTCCCTGTTTAAAAAAGATATTACAGACACTGAATTTAAGAAAATTGCAGATCAGGACCTCAAGGCAACAGTCATTAAATTAATGGCAGATTCTAAATTGGAATCTGATATTCTTTCACACTCAATTAAAAACTGTCTCTTATAC
>WGCX01000006.1 GCA_015493575.1 Desulfobacteraceae bacterium
ACTTCCGAACCAGAAATAAAGCGGAAAGACCGTGGGTAAACCTGAAGGAAAGACTGGGGATTTGTAAATTAGAATTACACGATATAAAATATGAAAAAATTTTATGCAAAGATGCATACCCCTTTATTTCATTTTTATTTTATTGTATGTTTTTTAATTTCCTTTCCCTGGCGGGCAGGTTAAATTTAAAAATCCCTGCTGCTCCGCCTCCAATTTTTTTCTATTTTATAAAATCCGTTGTATCTTTTTCTTTTTCCACCATTTCATACTTATTATTTAATTGACTTACGGGATTGATCAAAAGAGAATCTCAGTGTAGGCTTTATGCTGTAATGCATATTTAATGCAGTATGGCATATATAAAAAGGCGTTAAAGAATATGAATAATAAATAAAATCATATTTTTAATAACACCGTGAGGCTTATCCGGATTCTCACGGACAGCCTCTCAACGAATTTAGCAACTCTTACCCTGAAAGGTATTCTTTTATAGTATTCCCAATCTATATTCCCAAGATGGTATGCTCTTTGCTATTGATAGATTGATAGTATGCTATTGATAGTAATTGATATTATGTGAAATTGTGTTTTGTGAAACAGCCATGGTTTTAATTTTTCATTGTCGATCATTGTCGACTTTTTTTGTGAAACTTTTGCCTATCACCTTGAAAAAAATAACCGGTTGCCAGGCAAATATAAAATGGCAAAGATAAAATTTATAAATTAAGGAGGATTTAAATGACAGGTATCAGCAGCGGACTTATTGAACGTCGGAATAAAAGCATACCCATTGGACCTTTTAATATAACCAGGGCTTTTATAGCAAAGGCAAGCGGTGCCGTGATGACAGATGTTGATGGAAAAGAATTCATCGATTTTGCAGGTGGCATAGGTGTTAATAATGTTGGGCACAGCCATCCCAAGGTTGTAAAAGCAATAAAGGATCAGGCTGAAAAATTCATTCACACCTGCTTTCATGTTGCAATGTATGAGCCTTATATTGAGCTTGCCGAAAAATTAAACGACCTTGCTCCGGGCAGTTTCCCCAAAATGACGATGTTTGCAAACAGCGGGGCGGAGGCTGTTGAAAATGCAGTAAAAATAGCACGCTATGCAACAAAAAGAGATGGCATCATCTGCTTTGAAAATGCATTCCACGGCAGAACCCTTTTAACCATGAGCCTGACAAGCAAAATTAAACCTTACAAACTCGGGTTTGGTCCCTTTGCTCCTGAAATTTACAGGATGCCCTATGCGTATTGTTACAGGTGCCCTTTTAATTTAAAATACCCGAAATGCAATACAGCCTGTGCCGATTATCTTGAAGATTTTTTCATTGGAAATGTTGCTGCCGAATCAACTGCAGCAGTTCTTGCAGAACCTATCCAGGGTGAAGGCGGTTTTGTTACTCCTCCTCCTGAATATTTTCCAAAAATAAAAAAAATCTGTGACAAATATGGTATTAAGCTTATAATAGATGAAATTCAGGCCGGTGCTGGCAGGACAGGAAAATTTTTTGCCATTGAACACTGGGGAGTTGAACCGGATATTATCACAATGGCAAAAAGCTTTGCAGGCGGAATGCCTTTAAGCGCAGTAACGGGAAGGACAGAATTAATGGATGCTCCCCATGCAGGTGGCCTTGGCGGAACCTATGGTGGTAATCCTGTTTCATGCAGCGCAGCACTTGCCGTACTTGAAATTCTCATTGAAGATGATATGCTTGCCCGTTCAAAAGCCCTTGGCGTGACGCTTATACAGAAATTTAATGCACTTAAGGATAAATATGAAATCATCGGGGATGTAAGGGGAAAGGGACCCATGCTTGGCCTTGAACTTGTCAGGGACAGGGAGACAAAGGAACCTGCATCGGATGAAGCAAAAAAACTTGTTCAGCTGTGCTATGAAAAAGGTCTTATCATCCTGTCATGCGGAAATTTCGGCAATGTCATAAGAACCTTAATGCCCTTTGTTATAACCGACGAACAGCTTGATAAGGGCCTTACAATACTTGAAGAAAGCCTTAACGAGCTTAATAATTAGAAAAACAGGGTGTTCTTTTTAAAAAAGATCTATAATAAAATTTAAACTGAACCAGATTAAACAGACCTGAACAGAAAATTTTAATCTTAAAAAAAGAGGGATGGAGCCATGAAGGGATTTTTTCATAAATTGCTTATAGTGGATATGACGGAAAAAACATTTTATGTCAGAGAGCTTGACGATAAAATAATGGAATCCACACTTGGGGGCAAGGGTCTTGCGACTTTTCTTCTGCTTGAAAACAATCCTGCAGGTGTTGACCCCCTGGAGCCTGATAATCATATCATTATTGCATCGGGCCCTGCAACTGACAGTTCCATATATGGCTCCTGCCGCCATGGAATTTTCTGTAAATCCCCTTTGACTTCCTTTTACGGGGAATCATATTCCGGTGGAAGTCTCGCTCTGCCCTTAAGCCGCACCGGATTTGATGCTGTTATGATTAAAGGTGCTTCTGCCAGACCTGTGTGGCTTGAAATTACTGAACACGGGGTTGTTTTTCATAATGCAATGGAAATCTGGGGAAAAGACACATTTGACAGTGAAATATACATTAAGGAAAAATCTGAAGCAAAAAAATGCGGGGTCATGGTCATAGGTCCTGCAGGAGAAAATCTTGTCAGATTTGCTGTAATAAAAAATGACAGATGGAGAGTTGCCGGAAGAACCGGGATGGGTGCTGTTTTTGGATCAAAAAAGATAAAGGGAATTTCCTTCTCTGGTGAGAAAAAACGGCCAGTGGCCGATCCTGAAGGAATTAAGACCTATAACCGCAATATACTGAATCTGCTCAAGGACAATAAGGCAACCAGTGCATACAGAAATTTCGGCACTCCCATGATGGTTGATATTATGAATAATGCCGGTGCTTTTCCAACCAGATACTGGCAGAAAGGAAGATTTGACAAAAAAGATAATATCAACGCACAGGCAATGGTGGAGCAACTTTCTGCAAAATCCCATGCCTGCAGAAATTGTTTCATGGGATGCGGCAAACTCACAAAAATTGATGATGGAAGGCATAAGGGCCTTGTGCTTGAAGGCCCTGAGTATGAAACCATATATTCCTTTGGCGGATTGTGCATGATCAGTGACATAAAGGAAATTGCCTGGTTAAATGATCTATGTGACAGGCTTGGTATGGATACGATCTCCTCTGGCAACCTTTCAGCCTTTGCAATTGAAGCCTCAAAGCAGAAAAAGATTTCCGATGAACTTGATTACGGCTCTTCTGATATCATCGCCGATATCCTGAATAAAATTGTCAGGCGCGAGGGAATCGGCGGCCTTCTTGCCGAAGGAATCAAATCTGCAGGTGAGGAACTTGGTATGGAGGATTTTGCCGTTCATGTTAAGGGGATGGAACCTCCGGGGTATGATCCAAGGGTGCTCAAAGGCATGGGGCTTGCCTATGCTGTGAGTGACAGGGGCGCCTGCCACTTGAGATCAACTTTTTACAAAGCTGAACTGTCCGGCATGATAGAGCCCGATGCAATTGAAGGCAAAGCAGAACTTTTCAAAGATTTTGAAGACAGGTGTACTTTATTTGATTCATTGATTGTCTGCAGGTTCTACAGGGATTTTTACACCTGGGATGAATTGTCAAAAATTATTTTACTGACAACCGGAATTGAGATGGACAAAAAAAGACTTGAAAAAACTGCAGCCCTTATCACAGACAATACCAGGCGTTTCAATATCAGGGAAGGCTTAACCCCTGATGATGACACTCTTCCTCCAAGACTTTTTGACCAGAATCTTGAAGATGGCAGCGGCATAACAAGGGAAGAATTAAACACCATGATTAAAGATTATTACAGAACAAGGGGATGGAGCGATAAAGGTGTACCGCCTGAAAAATGATTTTTTAAAAATTTTGGAAAAATAGAGAAAAATTTGCGAGATATATCAGGTTTAAGGCAGAAGCTCCCGCCTTTATCCTGCAAATAATCACCGGAGCTCCTGCCCAACCCAAACCCCCAATAGGAGGGCAGGAATTATGTTACCAGAACTTTTAAAAAAGAAAAGTTTTTTCTTCCATCTTTACAAAATAGATAAACAGATAGCTGAACAATATAGGGCCATGCCATGTCCATTTTGTGGTGATCGTTTATACT
>WGCX01000007.1 GCA_015493575.1 Desulfobacteraceae bacterium
ACATTCAGAGGCGCAAACCCCGCATCCGTGACACAGCGCAGCATCAATTTCACTTTTTCCATCCTCATTTATCTTTGGAACATCATATGGACATGAACGAACACAGATAAGACAGGATGCGCATTTTTCAGGATCGACCTCGGCTGTAACGGCAGACAGGGTCAGATGATCCTGTGCAAGGAAAGTGATCGCCCTTGAAGCTGCTGCATAGGACTGGGCAATGGTCTCTGAAATAAGCTTTGGTCCATGGGCCGTACCGCAAATGAATATACCCTCGGTGGCGGCATCTACAGGCCTTAATTTCACATGGGCCTCAACAAAATATCCTTCACGGTTTCTTGTCATTTTTATTATGGATGCAAGTTCCTTTGTATCGGCGGCTTCCATGCCGGCACTCAACGCCACAAGATCAGCATCCACACAAAGCCTTTGACCGAGAACATGATCGGTAAATTCCACGACAAGCTTATCGCCTGATTTTTCAACTTCCGGTGGATTATCAGGATCATACCTGAAGAAAAGAACGCCTTTGTTCCTTACTTCTGTATAATAATCCTCAAGAAAGGAGTACATCCTCATGTCCCTGTACAGGATAAACACATCTGCATCGGGATTTTTTTCCTTTATGTGGAGGGCGTTTTTAACGGCAGCCTGACAGCATATCCTTGAGCAGTTGGGATTGATCTCGTTCCTTGAACCGACACACTGGATCATCACAACCTGGTTGAGATCTTCTGCCCCTTTTGTTTCAAGAAAAGCTGTAAGCTCCATCTGGGTTAAAACTCTGTCACTTTCATTGTAAAGATATTCTTTTGGCCGATACTCATTTGCTCCGGTTGCAACGATCATGACACCGTGGTCAACTTTTCTTTCATACATGCCAGGCCCCACAAGGATCTCGGTTTTGAAATTCCCCTTGTAGCCTGAAAATCCAACGATGAGCGACTGTTTTAAAACCTGAATTTTATCGTGCGCCTGAACCTCTTCAACAAGATTTTCAACATATTCTCTGATGTTTTCGCCTTCTATTGTCTTGTAAAGATCATTTCCAAGGCCTCCAAGTCTTGCCTCCTTTTCCACAAGAACAACCTCATAGCCCTGGTCGGCAAGCCCCTTTGCAGCGTTCATGCCTGCAATACCGCCGCCGATAACAAGTCCCCGCTTTGTGATGGGAATAATTTTTTCATGCAGCGCATGCAGGGTACCAACCCGTGCAACTGCCATTTTTACAAGATCCTTGGCCTTTATTGTGGCTTTGTCAGGCTCTTTGAAATGCATCCAGGAATCCTGGTTCCTGATATTTGCCATTTCAAACAGATATTTGTTAAGACCGCATTTTTCAAGGGTATCCATAAAAATATCCTCATGGGTCTTTGGCGTACATGAAGCCACAACCACCCTGTTTAATTTATTCTCTTTTATTTTTTCCTTTATGATCTCCTGGGTGTCCTGTGAACAGGTAAAAAGATTAAGACCCGTATAAACCACATTTGGAAGTTTCTTTGTATATTCAACCACGGAATCAACATCAACGGTTCCTGCGATATTAATTCCGCATTTACAGACAAAAACCCCGATTCTGGGAATTTCCCCTGCAATATCAATTTCATCGGGCATATCAACGCTTTTTGTACAGGTGTTCCTTGCATCGGCAAGAGCCATGCCAGCGGCACATGCAGCACCGCTTGCCTCGGTTACCGACGTCGGGATATCCTTTGGAGACTGGAACACACCTGAAACAAATACACCTGGTCTTGTGGTTTCAAGGGGAGAAAAGCATGATGTCTCGGCAAAATTGTATTTGTTAAGTCCAACGCCGATTCGCTTTGCAAGATCAATGGTGGATTCGGGGATCTCAAGGCCCACGGAAAGGATGACCATGTCAAACTCTTCCCGTTCAAGTATGCCTTTTTCACTGACATAATTTAAAATAAGATCACCGGTCTCCCTGTTTTCAACTACAGAATGAACCCTTGACTTGATGAATCTTACATTATCTTCTGTTTTTGCCCTGTTATAATATTTTTCATAATCCTTGCCAAAGGAACGGATATCCATGTTGAATATTACACAGTCAAGATCTTTTTCCGAATGTTCCTTTGCAATCATAGCGTCTTTTATGGCATACATGCAGCACACGGAAGAGCAGTATCCGTTTCCGCATCTGTTTGTATCCCTTGAGCCAATGCACTGGAGCCAGGCTATTTTTTCAGGTTCTTTTCCGTCGGAAGGCCTTGTAAGATGCCCCATTGTAGGACCGCCCGCACTTAAGATACGCTCAAACTCAAGACTTGTCATCACATTGGCAGATCTCTTGTACATATAAGCATCATCCAAGGCAGACGGATCATAGGTTTTGCTTCCCGTTGCAAGAATCACAGATCCCACCTTTACATCCCTTGTAAGGGCGGTCCCGGTATGATCAATGGCTCCTGCAAGGCAGGCTTCAACGCATTGATAACATTCGGAACATATCCCGCATGACAGACATCGCAGACTTTCGTCTCTGATCTGGTCTTCGGTGAAAGTTGCCGTTATTTCATCAAAATTTCCCTTTCTCTGTTCAACGGATAATTTTAAGGGAGAAATTCTTTTCTTTTCAACTTCTTCTGAAATATCCGGTCTTTCAAATTCAAATATTTTTTCTCTGTTTTCCCTTAAATCCTGTCCTGTTATAAACCTGTGAATACTTTCTGCAGCCTCTTTTCCGCACGCAACGGCATCCACAACGGATTTGGGACCGTAAACCGCATCACCACCTGCAAAAACCCAGGGAACAGGAGTTTGCAAAGTTAAGGAATCCGCAGCAAGTCCACCTCTTTCTGTCACGGCAATGGATTCTTTTTCAGAAAAGTCAAATTCTCCCATCTGTCCGATTGCCACAATAACATAATCAGCATCAATTTTCGTGATATCATTTTCATCGTATGCCGGATTAAATCTTCCTTCATCATCAAACACATGGGTGCATTTTTTAAATTCAACACCTGTTACCTTATTGTTTTCTCCGATAAATTTTGCAGGCCCGAGACTGTTTCTGATTTTAACATTTTCTTCAAGGGCATCTTCTATTTCATAATCCCATGCAGGCATTTCATCCCTTGCCTCAAG
>WGCX01000008.1 GCA_015493575.1 Desulfobacteraceae bacterium
AGGTATTTCAATTTCTCAACCATATTGATGAACATACCAATGAACTGAAAACTTTAATGGTGGAAAAATTTGAAATTGTAAAATCAACAGCATAAACTATGCCAAGAAAAACCAAAGTTGTAGTACTATATAACTCTTTACCGTTTTTGATCCCATGTTCATCTGCTCCTTTCAGGATTTTTTCATACCTGATTACGAGCAAAATGTCTCCATATTATATACGGGGTTAGAAAGAATGTCTTTTTATTTTCTTTATCATGCTGAGAATCGCAGTCGGCTCGAACGCCATTGATAGGCGTAGCGTAACCTATCAATGGCGTTCGAGGTTCTCGACAGCGGCAGACAGGACGGATCGTGTGCGTAGCGCAGCGGAGCTCACGACCCGTCCTATCATTGTCAATAGATGAAAAAAATTCCATGATGTCAGAGTATGTATATGGAAAAATTTTCCACTTCTCCCATAATCCCATAAATTCTATGGTGTATCGTGTGCTTAACCAATGAGAGATGACCAGGCCGGTTGCTTCCGATTTTTTATGTCTGGCAATATCGGTAATGGATATGAAATCTTCACGGTCTGATTTCAACACGGTGATTTCGCTGCCCTTTACCTTAATTTTTCTACTTTTTTTACTCATCTGTCTGTTATTCCATGTTTTTAATTCCTGCCATCCCTCTGCTTTCCATTTTCACTTTTCAATTATTCAGGCGGCATAGGTATTGAAGGGGATATAGTCCTTGGAGTATTACGGGACAATATCACGCCAGCCGTTCAGGGCCCTGAACTCGTCCTTGGTAAAGGCCGGATAAAAGTCCAGATAGCCATAGCGTTGGTTGTTGATGATCTGCCGGAACTGCTCGTCACTGACATAGGCCTTCAGGTAATTTTTGATATAGGGCACATATCTGCTTTCCGGCTTGTGGATGGAGATAAATTTTTCACACTCCTCTTCCAGTTTTTCATCCTTGCTTTTAAAACAGGAAATAAAACCGAAAACCCGTTCCAGAAATTCACGCCAGGTCAACCTGCGGTCAAGATTTTCACTTTTTCGTATCTTTTCCAGGGTGAGGTAGAGTTCCGGCTTGTTCTCGTATTTTTCCCGAACAGCGGCAACGGCCTTTTCCCACTGCTCGTTTTCAACCGCCTGTTTTACTTCCTCGTCCTGCTGGATGGTTTCCTGCGCCTTGTCAAAGAATTCCCGGTCTATCCGCATCCCTTCAAGGCCGATTGGGGTTTGGGTAAGGGTTTTAACCTTGTCCGGGTCGAAAATTTCTATCTCATCGACATCAATTCCCCCGTCGCCTTGGCCTGTGCCGCTTTGGATAACAGGAAGTTCCAGGACTTCATCATAATTGAACTTTTCTTCGAAATATTCGCAGTTGGCAAAGAAGTCAAAGAGTTTGAAATGTTCTTTTTCATGGCTGTGGGCTGTGCCGTAGGCATCAGTGTATTCAACGGGTTTTACTCGATTTATAGTTTTCAAGAAAACCGGTATGACCGTTTAAATTGTTATTGGCAAAATTGATGGTGAACTGTTGGGCATCCGGGATTCTGGATGTCACCTGAACGGCAAAATCGGAATAATATTTTTCCGGCCAAAGCCGAGAGGCAATTTTGTTGAGCAGCCCGGTAATCTTGGCGGCGTGGTTCTGGCTCACGCAAAAGACAATGGTCTTGCCTATTTCACCGCTGATCGGGTCTTTCAGGGCGTTTTCCAGAAAAGTGCTGCAGAAAACAGTGTTGGTTTTTTCAGAGTAGAATTTTTTCTCAAAATCACGGCCGAAAAAGGTTTCTTCTCTTTCTTCCCCATCTTCATCTGTTATGGTGACGGCATAGCCCTTTTCCGATAAAAGCCGGGTGGTAATTTCCGTTCTGGCATCAGCAACTACAGGGTTGATTAAATATCCATCCCGCACACCGCCAAGCAGACTGTATCTGTAAGTTGGTTCTCCTGACTCGCAGCCGAAGGTCTTGTAAGTATCAAGAAGCTGTCTTCTCTCCCATGCGCGGGGGTCATTTGCCGAGATTTCTTCAGGGTCGATGTTCTTCAGATAGTTTTTTGGTGTTGCGGTAAGACCAAGTTTGTAGCCAATGAAACACTCGAAAACCGCGCGGGAATTTCCGCCTATTGAGCGGTGGGATTCATCGGAGATGAGCAGGTCAAAATCTGTTGGAGAAAATAACTTTTTGTATTTGTTCCGGGATGACAGGCTCTGCACGGTTGAAATGACAATTTCAGCTTTTTCCCAGTCATCACGGTTTTTCTTGTATATGACCGTGGTGTAGTCGTTTTTCAGGTAGCGGACAAAATTTTTATATGCCTGGTCTTCAAGCTCCAACCGGTCAACCAGAAACAGCACCCGCTTTGCGTTGCCGGTTCTTAGAAAAAGCTTGATAACAGCAGCGGAAATCAGGGTTTTCCCCGTCCCTGTGGCCATTTCAAAAAGAAAGCGGTCTTAGTCTTCCCCGGCCCATGCCTGCAAGGCGTGGATGGCCTTGCTCTGGTAAGGCCGCAAAATACGCAGGCCTTCGTCAAAAAGATATTTGTCTCGTGTCTCCTCATTCCGGTAGCGGGGATCATCCTGAAAACCGGGTTTCTGGGTAATGGCAATGTAATCATCAGCAACAATTTCATCGGCAAGGCGTTTGTTGTCCGGGGTGAAAGAAAAACGGTGGCCTAAGGACTCCTGAGTTGGAAATTCGGTGACAATTTCCGGATTTCCTCTTTCCATGTCCCAGAAATAATGCAGATTTCCGTTTGACAGGATGACAAATCTAACATTCAGGCTTCTTGCGTACTTTCTCGCCTGTTCCTTGCCATCAAGAGGATTTTTCACTTCTCTTTTGGCTTCAAGGACCACAAGAGGAAATCCTTTTTCATCGAGAAGCAGGAAGTCAACAAAACCATTTTTTGAAGATTCAAAATCTTCACCAAAGGAATCAATTTCATTTTCATTGATTTTGATATTTGGTTCAAGCTGGATATTGGCCGGGCCGTTTCCATCATCAAAGAATCGCCATCCTGCTTCTTCAAGCAACTTATTGATTTTGATTCTGGCTTTGGCTTCTTTTGCTGCCATTTAAGTTTCTTGTCCTTTATGGAGTTGGCACGATGTTTGATTGATCGTTATAACCGCCATGAGGCGGATCTGGATTGTCCCAGATTTGCCTCACAACGAAAAATAAAAGTCACACGTTTTTTTGCAAAGACTTTCTTATAAAACGCTCAGCATAACCAGTTGGGAAATGGCGCAAAGTGAAGCGGTGCGCCGTTTCCCAACCCGTGTTCATGCTGTTGTTCTGCCAGATTCTGTTTGGTGTGCTTCTTTGTATGCCTTTAACAAGGAATTTATTCGTGTTTGATAGCCTTTACCTTGCTTTTTAAACCATGTCAAAACATCATCATCAATCCGCAAAGTGACTTGAGTTTTCTTTGATACAGGTTTAAGACCTTTTCTCAAAACAGCTTTTGCAAACATTTCAGGTGTAACTTCAGGGCTATCAGAAAAATCTATGTCCTCATCACGTAGCTTATCAACACGATCCCAATCAGTCTGGGAGTTGTGAGAAATATGCTTTTTCTTCATATTTAGTTGCCCTCCGTATAGAAATAATTCTTATCGAGTCGCCATTTTCAGTGTGCACAACTGCAACGACCCGCCCCTCAAGAATTCCAAATGTAACAAAACGTTCTTCTCCATAATCTATGCGATCATCAAGAATAGTAAGGGTGTAGCCATCAAAAACTATAGGAGCATCAATAAAGTCAATTCCATGCTTTTTGATATTTAATTTTCGTTTTGTTTCATCCCATTCAAATTCCATGGGATAATTGTAGTTACATTTTGGAGTTACGTCAAGTATCATAAATTTTTGGTTGGCATTTTTATCGGCAGAACAGTTGAACTGAGGGGCCTGGCTGATAACCAATTCCTGCCTCGAAGCTAAATATTTATTGTTTAGATAAACTTTTTAAAAAGCGCCGTCGTTTGCCTTGTCCGATTTCAGCGATGGGTTATACATCGATAATCTCCGGGTATTTTAATTTATCTTTTTCAGCACAAACGATTGAATATAAGACGCCAAAACAGCCATCTAAAAAGTAGCTTGATTATTTTGTTATTGTCCACGATTGTTTATTTAAAGCGTCTCCTAACAATTTGATATTCGATTTTGAAAATGTCTGATATAAATTTCCAATTTTTATCATTATAATTTGATAGAAGCTCTTGCGAACTTAACCTTTCTAAATCCGAATCATAGAATCTTTCTTGGTGAACGTGGGAACTGCGAGCTTTAATTACATCTCCAATTGCATTCTTTAAGCTGAGGCGTGCAACTTTAATCCAAGTGCACTTATTACTTTAATGATTGTTGCAAAATTTGGATTTCGATTCCCTGAAAGGGCTTTATAAAGACTTTCTCCGGAGAGTCCTGCATCACGCGCAACCTGCGACATTCCTTTGGCACGAGCAATATCCCCAATAGCTTTTGCAATGAAAGAAGCATCACCATTTGCCTCTTCAAAGCAGGCCTCTAAATATGCTGCCATTTCTTCAGATGTACGAAGATGTTCAGCGACATCATAACTGGTAGTTATTGTTTTAGCCATGATATGCTCCTATAAGTTGCGTGAGAGGTTTAAGGCAGTTTTAATATCTTTAGACTGAGAACGTTTATTACCCCCAGCCAATAAAATTACCACCTTTTGCCCCTGCTTTTTGTAATACACCCGGTAACCGGGGCAATAGTCAACTCGCAATTCTGAAACGCCTTCTCCTACGGTCTGATTTATAGAACCGGGCAAATCCCCTGTCAATAAGTTTAGAATTTTATTTCC
>WGCX01000009.1 GCA_015493575.1 Desulfobacteraceae bacterium
AGAATAACCCCGCCGCTATACCCCGCCAGATAAAAATTAATAATACCCAGCCTTACCCCGCCGCCTTTGCAATAAAATTAAATTTAAGAGTATATACTTCTCCAAAATTAAATTTTGGAGATAATATAATGGCGAAGAGTTTAACCGGAAAACGACCTTGCAAAATTTGTCATAAATGGTTCCAGCCGGATGTACGACAAAAAGGTCGGCAAGAGACATGTGGCTGTCCTGATTGTAAAAGAGAATTACATAGAAGGAGCTGCAAAAAATGGAACAACAAAAATAAAGAATATTTTAAAAACAACTATCTAAGCAGGAAAATTGAAATAGTTGAAGAGCAGGAGAAAGAATCGGATCGGAAAGATACAGATCATAAAAAAAAATATTCCGGAAGAAAATTAAATTCTGAAAATTCAACACAACCTGTTTTGCCATATGAAATTATTAAAAACGAGTATGGAATAAAAAATCTAATCATCCTTCAATATCTAATTCATCAAATTATACATCAGATACATTGCAAAGTTGCGGGGTCCACCTGAAAATTCTCCGAATATCCTTGAAATACCTGATCGACATAAAATAAGGCAAAATTTTCAGACTACTCGACTTATCATTTCAAGACGCATGAATGGCATAATATACCGTAATTACAGGAAATATTAACAGAGTGCTCCAGTAGTGGTTTTAAGACGCATCATGATGCTAACTCATTGTTAATAAAGCTGATATGAACAAAGTACTCATGGCGGGTGTTTAAGACGCGACTGACAGGCTGTCGGTAACAGGGTATAAAAGATAAGCTGTATAAAACAGTAATGGACAATCAATTTACCGGTGGGAAAATGAAAGTTATGTAACTGCAGGAAGTTGACAAGGCTTTCATATATAACCGCCATGAAGCGGCACTGGACTTACTCCAGCCCGCAACAAATATAAAAACCCTGATAATTATGAGGTGACCCATGAAAAAGCGTTTTTCGTCAAGAGAGCTGTTTGAATTAAGAAATACCATACCGATGGAGATGTTGATTAAAGACAGGCTTCAACTTCCTTCAAAAATAAGTGAAGGTGTATTTAGATTTTTGTGCCCTGTATGTAATGAATTTCAGACAGCAGTAAATCCTGCAACCAACCTTGCCCGCTGTTTTCGATGTGAAAGAAATTTCAACACCATTGATCTTGTCATGGTTGTAAAAGGGGTTGGATTTAAAGAAAGTGTTTTATTTCTGCAACATCTTTCGCACACAGTTTTTTGTCAGGATAATGCCATGCAGATATTAAACAGACTTTCAACGGGTATTGGAAAACCCATGCCAAAGGGAATACTATAATGGAAAAAGACAGGTTAACTTACCTGGAAAATCAGATTTCCAGCAATCAGAATCGATTCAGGTCAATTGGCAAAGCGCTGGAAGAGATCAGAGACAGGCGTTTATACAAACTGACATTATTTGACACCTTTGAAGCCTACACAAAAGACAGATGGGATATGGGAAGAGCACATGCCTACCGCCTTATAAATGCCCATAAGGTTATCAGTCATTTGTCTCCAATTGGAGACAATCTTCCGGCAAATGAGGCCCAGGTCCGTCCTCTAATGAAGTTAACTCCCACGGAGCAGAGCACAGTATGGAAAAAATTTTTAAACACCGGTATGGAAAAAACAGCTTACAATATTAAAAAATTTGTCATGGCATTCAAAAAGCCGGATAAAAACAAATCAGTTGATGACAAACCGGTGGATTTAACGAAGCAAATCAGCAAAGAATACATGGAGGCTGTTACGACCATGTTAAAACAGGTGCAGATAGCACAAAATGATCACTGGCAGAAGACATCCCGGCAGGCCGGATTATTGTGGAACAGTGTTATCCGGGAAAAAATTTTATCAAAGGGGGTAAACAGTGACCACAGATAATTTAACGACTGATGATCGTTTTTACCTTTTGCTGCACAAAAAAATAATGGACAAAAAAGGTTCTGCAAAGAGATTCTCTAAAAAATATTATAAAGATCAGTATAAAAAAACCGGTATCATTCCCGGTCCTCTTTTACTTGTGGAAAAAAATATTATGGAAGGCCGTAAGTGCAGCGGCCGCCCTCTTTCGCTGGATAGTAATGTTATAAAACGCTTTGTGGAAATGGTCAAAGCATCCTGTGATCCGTCAAGCCAGGGATTTATTTTTATTACCTGCAAAGCAAGAACAATTAAGAACTATCACCATTTTCTTGAACAGGAATTTAATAAATCCATATCCCTTGCTGCCCTCAGACGTACAGTGAAGCGTGAGAACCTTCAGTTCTATTTAAATAAACCTGATTTTGATGATGATATCCCTGTAAAAAACAGCTTCAAATCTGAACCGGTATTTGATCTGATCCAGATTGATGGATGCGCCTTTCGATATTTAAAAATAAGAAATGATAGAAACCAGTGGCAAAAACCCAGGGTAATTGAGTTCTATGATACCGGCTCCCGGTATATGTTTATTCTTGATGCTTATTTTTCAGAAAGTAACTGGAACTCTGTGGATCTTTTTTCTAAATTCCTGTTAAGCACAGGATTTCCTAAAAAGAAAATACGCATCAGGCCGGATAATGCCAAGGGTTTCCTGAATCTGAAACGACCTGTTAACGCTTTGAATTTAGAACATTCAACCCCGGATGGATTTTATATGGAGCCTGATTTTGCAAGGATATATACCCCGAAAGATAAAGCCCATTTAGAGTCATCTCACCGTGGACTTCACAATTTTGAAATCAGGATTATCAAGGAATTTGAAGACAGGATTGTCAAAACAGTGCCCGGCATTATTTTCAATCATGGGAAAAAGGAAAAGATCACGGTGACATACCTTGATATCTGCCTTCATGACCTCAAATCATGTAAAATTATAGAAAAATATCGCCATGAACACAATTGCAGTAAACACTATTTTTCTGAAGAAGGGAAAATCAGCGCATGGGTGCCGGAGGAAAAACTTGAATTATTTTTAAAAACAAAAACCGATTTGCTTACATTCTCAAAAGGACAAGTAAAGGAGTACATGAAATATGGTTTTCAAAAGGTAAAAGCCACAGTCTCCAGACAAAAAATTATTCGGTTTGATAACCGGAATTACTATGTGGCTACAGGTCAGTTCAGCAGTCATAAAAGTACACCTGTAAAAATATCTGAATATAATGACAGGCTGTTCATTTTTGAACCTGAAGATAATGGCATATTTCTCGGAGAAGCCCTTGCACAGAAACCTTTTGAGAAACCTGTAAAATCTGCAGCCGTACTTTCCGGGGAAAATGAGCTGGATAAAATTATTGCTTTTTTAAAGCTCAAAAACATGGTGGTGGACCGGCCATTACTGATCAAAATGTATAGAAAAGGGCTTAGCCTGAATACGACAAAAAAAATTATCAAAACAAATCAGAAAAGATACACGACATATATAAAAAAAATGAAGCAGCCAAAGGCCATGACAGGAATTGCATTATTCAATGCCTTTATTCTTGACTGTCAGAATCATAACAGAAGAACACATGTTGCACCGTACGCTTCCCATGGAGAAATAGCATGAAAAGAAAAGAAGATTTTATCAATGACAAACGTCGTGTTTCCTATTTGAGTGCCACATATAATCGGATTTACCGTGGACAAAGTGTCTTAATAGAAGGAGATTACGGTGTGGGGAAAACCCGTTTTTTAAAATTGCTGCATCCCAAAAAATTATATGCAGTATGGGTGGAATCGTTGTTCAATATACATGGGATCCTGGCATCGATTCTAAAAGAATTAAACTATGAGACAAAAGCGACTTACAGACGAACACCTGAATATTTAAAAACCATATGCAGCCTGTCAAACTGCTTTATTGTAATAGATGAGGCAAATGATCTTGACTGCCGGGTCTGGCCATATTTAAAACGAATAATAGATGCCGGTGTTCCCATTGTTTTTGCTGGTTTGCCAAAGGTCAGGACTTTTTTAATCAAAGAGCATCCCGATATCCTGAGCCGCTTAAAAACTCTTATTCTATACCCCATTGAGGTTGAGGATTTTATTGATGAATACAAGAATATTGAACAGGAAGCCATCGAACAGATTTATATGGCAACCAAGGGAGATATGCGAAAGTTCAAAGAGATATGCACTGACTGTCAAGACAGAGCAAAAGAATTAAAATACACCTTTGTTGATCTCAATCTTGCTCTGGAATTCATCTCTGCCCTGCCTCCGCAGTAATATCATAAGATACCTTCAGGCCCAATCTATAAATACCTTACAATAGGCCATAATGACTGTTCCAACAGTTTATGGCCTATTGTTGTATCCGCCATTCCTTTCTTCTCAAAGTCCATGAACAGATAATACATATTTCTCAGTTGAATATCATATGCTTTTTTCCTGAAATTGCACTGAACTATTGTAAAAAACAGGCAAAAATGAAAACGTTATAGTTTTTTGTCACTTTGTAATCAAAAGGTAATTGTAACTTCTCAATAAGTACGGGTAAATAAAAAAGTACGGGTAAATAAAAAAATATTTACTTTTTTTCATTTAGGGCTGGCGTCTCCTGTTTTTATATGATATATGATTATTCATGAAAACATTAAATCAACTTCTCAAAATGTGCAACGATGAGACCAGCCCCATAGTTTCCGAACTGATAGAATATATCAAGCAACAAGTGGAGATAATTCAAAAGTTAAAAGATGAAATTGCCGAATTAAAAGGTCAAAAGGCAAGACCTAAAATAAAGCCATCCAATCTTGAAAAAAAGACGGCTCAAAGGAAAAATAAAAGGAAAAATCAGAAAAGACCCGGATCCGGAAAAAGATCAAAAACAAAACAGCTCAATATACATGAAGACAAAATAATTGAGCCCGAATTCATACCGTCGGGAAGCGTTTTCAAAGGATACCAGGATTTTATAGTTCAAGATATTGTAATCGGCAACTGGAATATCCGGTACCGCAAAGCCCGTTATCTGACATCATCCGGGGATTATGTCACAGGGGAATTGTCAAGCAGGGTTTCCAACAGCCACTTTGGTTCAACTTTGACCGCCTTTATTTTATATCAATACTACCATGCCCATGTCACACAGCCATTAATTGCAGAACAGATTCGAGAATATGGTGTGGACATATCAAACGGACAGATCAGCAGGATAATAACTGAGAGCAAAGGCCGCTATCATCAGGAAAAGGATATGATTTTATCCACGGGACTTAAACTGTCCAATTACATTAATGTCGATGATACCGGAGCCAGGCATAATGGTAAAAATGGCTATTGCACCCATATCGGCAATAAATTTTTCGCGTGGTTTAAAAGCACGGGAAGTAAGAGCCGTATAAATTTCCTTGAACTTCTCAGGGCATCACATTCTGATTATGTTATTGATGATACTGCTATGAATTACATGGTCTCTAACAAATTACCCCAGAATAAAATCAAAAAATTGATAAAACACAAAGGCAGTCGTTTTGAGAATCAATCAAAATGGCTTGAGTTTCTTAAAACACAAGGAATAACAAAACGTCGACATGTCAAAACCTCCACAGAGGGGGCTCTTATTGGAAGCCTTATCTATCATGGTTTTAATAGTGACATGGTGATCGTTTCTGATGATGCGGGACAGTTTAATATTCTGCAGCATGCTTTGTGCTGGGTTCATGCAGAAAGAACAATTCAAAAATTAATAGGGTTCACCCAAGATCGAAAAAAGTTGATTGAATCAGTTAGATCAGACATATGGAATTTGTATTCTGAATTGAAAGATTATCAATCAAACCCTAACGTCAAATTTAAAACAAAGCTCAACAAACGGTTTGATGAAATTTTCACACAAAAAACCGGATATGCTTCTTTGGACCTGGCTTTAAAAAGGATATTCAATAATAAATCCGAGCTGCTATTAGTTCTCAAAAGACCGGACATACCCCTGCACAACAATTTAAGTGAAAATGATATCCGGGAATATGTAAAAAAACGAAAAATAAGCGGTTCGACCAGAAGTTTGTCAGGACAAGCTTGTCGGGATACATTCACAAGCATTAAGAAAACTTGCCGAAAATTAGGGGTCTCTTTTTGGCAGTATCTTTTGGATCGTATTGAATATAGAGGACGAATTCCACTGTTGCCAGATCTTATGAAAATGAAGATGGCAGAAGTTAAACTCATCTGATTGCTACCCATACTTATTGAGAAGTTAC
>WGCX01000010.1 GCA_015493575.1 Desulfobacteraceae bacterium
CTATATATTAGCCAATATATCCAATAAAATGAACATACTGGCAGTTTAAATGCCAAAATGATAAATAAAAAACCATGATTTATTACATATTTTACATAGGTGACAGAATCTATCCCACTACACTAAAGGAACCAGATTTTGTATTGAAGTCCAAAACAGGTATTAATTTTAACTCTTTTCGTATAAAAAAAACAAAAAATGTGATAATAACGGCCTTGAAAGAGTTCAAAGAGTTCTGGTGACTCTTAAGGATCTAAAATTCTGACAAAACAGGCCAAAGAAGCGAAGCCTACTCTTATAATTCAAAGTATTTTGCAGGAATTTCATATAACTGCCATGAGGCAGATCTGAACTGCGCTACGGTGCCTCTCAACGAACATAGAAAGAATATTTGTGACTTTGTCAAAAATGAGTTCTTTCATATAAAAAAATATGAAAAAAATACATAACAGATATTTCAATTAAGAAGGTTTAATGGAAAATGTAAACAGAAAAGATGTTGCCCGCACCCTGGGTATTGATGATAAATCAGGAAAATTCAAGCCGTCGAAGAAATGGCTGATTGCAGGTTTTCTTTTAATATTGTTTGCTGCAGCTGGATTTTTCTTAAAGTCAAATGATCAGTCCGATGCGTTTAAATATACAACACAAGCCGCTTACAAAGGAAATCTGATAATTAAAGTCAGCGCAACAGGAACTCTTGTACCAACTAATAAAGTTGAGGTGGGAAGTGAATTATCCGGGATTATCAGAACCGTTGAAGTTGATTACAACGACAAGGTAAAACCCGGACAGGTCATGGCAAGACTCGATAATTCCCGGCTTGAAGCTGAAGTCATGAAATCAAGGGCAACCCTTGCATCTGCAAAAGCAAAACTTTTGTCTGCAAAGGCAGATTTATGGAAAACCCAAAGAAAATTTTTAAGATTAAAAAAAGCATGGGAAAAAAGTCATCATAAAATACCATCCCAGGATGAAATGGACAATGTAAAGGCTGCATTTGAAAGTGCAAAGGCATCGGTTGCAGTTGCAGATGCCGGAATACTGGAATCTGAAGCAACCCTTAAAGGTTTTTTGACAGATTTTTCCAAAACCGTTATTTATTCACCGATAAACGGTATTGTTTTAACACGGAATATTGAGCCGGGGCAGACTGTGGCAGCATCTTTTCAGGCCCCTGTGCTTTTCACCCTTGCAGAAGACTTAACGAGAATGGAGCTTCATGTGGACGTGGATGAAGCCGATGTGGGTAAAGTGCACGCAGGACAGACTGCTGTTTTCACGGTGGATGCCTATCCAAACCGCAGTTTCAGAGGTAAAATATTAAATGTCCACTATGGATCAAAAACAACGGAAGGGGTTGTTACCTATGAAACTGTTATAGAAGTAAAAAATAAAGATCTTACCCTTTTACCCGGTATGACGGCAAGCAGTGATATTACAGTTAAAGAGTTAAAAAAAGTTTTATTAATTCCAAATGCAGCCCTGCGCTTTACCCCGCCCGAAGTTAAAAAATCGTCTTCCGGAACTGGATTCATGAAAAAATTAATGCCCCACCGCCCCTTTAAAAGACCTGCAAGGAAAAAACCAAAAAATAATATTAATTCAATGGCAAGGCAGGTATGGACAATCACTGACCAGGGAAAGCTTTCTGCCTTAAAAATTAAAATCGGTGCGACCAACGGGGATGTAACTCAGGTGGTTAAAGGCGACATAAAACCCGGGATGCTGCTTGTCACCAATGCTGAAAAACCAAAATAATGGAAAATAAAAAAATTAATAATTTTGAAAGCAGCAGGCATCCTTTGATTGAGCTTGCAAATGTCACAAGAATATATGGAACAGGCGATGCCAGAGTGAGTGCACTAAAAGGAATAGACCTTTGCATTGAAAACGGTGAATTTGTTGCAATTATGGGTGCAAGCGGATCGGGCAAGTCCACATGCATGAATGTTCTCGGATGTATGGACACTCCGACGTCCGGCTCCTATCTGTTTGAAGGAATTGATGTGGGGCTTCTTTCAGGAAATCAAAGGGCTCTTCTCAGGCGGTATTATTTTGGTTTTGTATTTCAGGGTTTTAATCTCCTTAATCGTACTTCTGCCCTGGAAAATGTGGAACTGCCCCTTATTTACAGACGTATTCCTGCTGGGGAAAGAAAGGCCAGGGCTCTGGAAGCTCTTTCCGCAGTGGGATTAGACAACCGATGGAAACACACACCTGCAGAACTTTCCGGAGGCCAGCAGCAGAGAGTTGCCCTTGCCCGTGCCATGGTATCAAAGCCTGAAGTGCTGTTCGCAGACGAACCCACGGGAAACCTTGATTCCGTTAGGAGCCTTGAAGTGATGGATTTACTCACCGAATTTAATAAAATAAATAAAATTACAATTATAATGGTTACCCATGATCCTGAAATGGCAAAATATGCCACACGGCAGATCATCTTCAGGGATGGCATGATTCAAGGCAGTAAATAAACACTTATTCATAGGATAATAAATCTGAAATGCTCTGGGAAACATTTTTACTTGCCCTGCGGGAAATAAGACGTAATGTCATGAGATCTTCTTTAACGGCACTTGGCATTATTATCGGTGTTGCATCTGTTATTATCATGGTTACACTCGGAGCAGGTGCCACTGCAAAAGTCACTGCCGATATTGGAGAACTTGGAAAAAATCTCATTCATATAAGACCAGGCCAGTGGCATGGTCCCGGAGGTGCCCACATAAGGGGAAATCCATTGGAATTATCAGATGCCGCTGCCATTGAACACCAGATTCCCGATCTTATTGCCGTGGCTCCGGCATCAAACAAAGCGATCCATGCCATTTACGGAAATCAAAACTGGTCCACCTCGGTTACCGGAAGCACCAATGCTTTTTTAATCGTGAGAAACTGGGAAATCGGCATGGGAAGAAAATTTTCAGAATCGGAAATCAAGGGCGGCAAGTCCGTATGCATTTTGGGAAGTACAGTCAAAAAACAGCTTTTTGGCGGAGAAAATCCAATCGGAGCAATGATCAGGCTTGGAAGAATTTCATTTAAGGTTATCGGAGTTTTTAGACCCAAAGGCCAGTCAAGTTTCGGCACGGATCAGGATGATTTCGTATTTATTCCTTTAAAAACTCTCCAGCGCCGTATCACCGGGAAAACCACCGTCAGTTCGATTTTTGTATCAGCCATGGACGGAGTTTCAACAAAAAAAGTAAAAAAAGAAATAGAGCTTTTAATGCGGGAGCGCCGTCACATAAAACAAGGCAAAGAAGATGATTTCAGGGTCATGGATATGCAGGAAATTGTAAATATGATGACAAGAACAACGGGAGTTCTCACGGCTCTTCTAAGTGCTGTTGCTGCGGTGAGCCTTGTTGTTGGCGGTATAGGCATAATGAACATCATGCTGGTTTCAGTTACGGAAAGAACAAGGGAAATCGGAACCCGCCTTGCAATCGGTGCAATGGAGAGGGATGTTCTCATGCAGTTTCTCGTGGAAGCTGTTGTTTTATCATCCCTTGGAGGCATATGCGGAATTTTATTGGGCCTTGCAGGTGCTTCAGCTGGTGCCCGTGCACTTTCCGTTCCCTTTGTGTTCAAACCCGGAATAGTTGCCATAGCCTTTGCCTTTTCCGTTGCAGTGGGTATTATTTTCGGGTATTTTCCCGCCCGAAAGGCGGCAAGATTAGATCCCATTGAAGCCCTTCGCCATGAATAACAATTCTTATTTTTATCAGTGTTTTTCATGCTGCAGGGCAATTGCATGCTCAAGGTGTTTATCCATATAGTATAAAATTGGGACAGCCATTCTTGAAAACAGCAGGGATGCGACCTCCCCTGCCATGAGGGATATGGCAAGGCCCTGGAATATCGGGTCAAAAAGGATAACCGACGCACCCACGATGACTGCAGCAGCTGTGAGGAGCATGGGCCGGAACCGCACTGCTCCGGCATCTATGACGGCAAGATCAAGGGGCATTCCCTGGGCAAGGCGCAGCTCTATAAAGTCAACAAGAATAATCGAGTTTCTCACGACAATACCTGCTCCTGCTATAAAGCCTATCATGGAGGTTGCCGTGAAAAATGCCCCTGCAAGGTAATGGGCAGGCAAAATACCTATCAAAGAAAACGGGATTGCAGCCATTATGACAAGGGGAGTTGTAAATGACTTGAACCAGCCGACAACAAGAATAAATATCAAAACCATAACAACTGCAAAGGCAATGCCCATATCCCTGAACACCTCATAGGTGATCTGCCATTCACCGTCCCATTTCATGGAAAAGCGTTTATCGCTTGTGGGCATGCCCGTCATGTGCTGCTCCAGGGTGTATCCTTCGGGAATTTTTATGTGACTGATTTTATCCTTCATGGCAAGGATGGCATAAACAGGGCTTTCCTTGCTTCCTGCCACATCTCCTGTAACATAGACAACCGGCATGAGATTTTTATGATATATGCTTCTCTGTCTTTTGGTCTTAACCGGAATAACAAGGCTTGAAAGTGGAACAAGACTTCCATCATTTCCCGCTATTTTAATGGTCTCAAGCCGCTTAATGCCAGCTCTTGCCTTCATTGGAAGACGTAAAACAATGGGAACATCCTCTCTTTCAAGATTTTTATGAAGTAATCCAAGTGATTTACCTGCAAGTGCAATTTTCAGAGTTTCCACAATTTTTCCGGTGCTGATTCCGTGGAGAGCTGCCCTTTCCTTGTCAATTTTAAAATTGTATCGTACGTTCTGAAATTCCACATACCAGTCGATATCAACCACTCCGGAAGTGGCATTAAATATGTCTTTAATTTTTTTTGCGATTTTAATCTGGCGTTTATAATCAGGCCCGTAAACTTCGGCCACAAGAGTTGATATAACAGGAGGACCAGGAGGCACTTCGGCAATTTTTACACTCGCGTTGAATTTCTTCCCTATTGCTGCAAGAAAAGGCCGCACTCTTTTTGCAATTGCATGGCTCTGGTCTTTTCTTTCTTCCTTATCTGCAAGATTCACCTGGATATCGGCAACATTTGTACCGTGTCTCAAATAATAATGGCGTACAAGTCCGTTAAAATTAAATGGGCCTGAAGTACCAGAGTAAATTTCATAATTTTTGACTTCATTAACGGTTTTAAGATATTCCCCCATTTCCATGGCAGCTTTTGTTGTTTCCTCAAGGGTTGCGCTTTCCGGCATATCAATAATAACCTGGAATTCACTTTTGTTATCAAGGGGCAGCATTTTCACCTTGACAAGTTTTGTGCCAACCATGGAACATGCCAGGATAAGAAGTACAACAATGGAAATCAGAAACAGCCATTTCCATCCTTTATGGTGAATCAAGGGATCCATTACATCCCTGTAAAGACGAGTGAGGAAATCTTCCTTTTCACCCTCATTATTGTCATCCCCGTTTCCTTTACCATGTTTTCCCCCTCCCCTTTTAAGAAGTCTTATGGAAGCCCAGGGGGTAACGGTAAACGCTATGAGCAGAGAGAAAAACATGGCTGCGGAAGATCCCACGGGCATGGGGCGCATGTATGGCCCCATCAAACCTCCCACAAAGGCCATGGGCAGAATTGCACATATTACGGTAAATGTTGCAAGGATGGTGGGATTACCAACCTCGTCCACTGCTTCAACGGCAACTTTTGCAAGGGGTCTTGTTTTATTTTCAGGAAGCCTGAAATGGCGGACAATATTTTCCACCACAACAATGGCATCATCCACAAGTATTCCAATGGAAAAAATCAGGGCAAAAAGGGTGATCCTGTTTAAAGTGTATCCGTCAAGGTAAAATACTGCAAGGGCAAGGGCCAGGGTGACTGGAATTGCAAGGGCAACAATGCCGGATTCCCTGTGGCCCAAGACAAACCAGATGAGAAGAGTGACCGATATGATGGCAAGAATCATGTGGAACAGCAACTCATTTGACTTGTCATTGGCGGTTTTACCATAATCCCTTGTCACAGTAACATGAATATCATCGGGAATAATTGAACCCTTTACCTTTTCAATTGTTTTGAGGATTTTTCGGGTTATGGTGGTTGCATTGCTGCCCTTTCTTTTAGCAATTGTAAGGGTTACTGCAGGATAGATGGTATTATTGTGGAAACTTAAATTATCCGTTCCGGTTTTAACTGTTTTGTCCGCTTTGTCAGCTTTGTCAGCTTTGTCAGCTTTTCCTGCTTTTTCCGCTGCAGGACCTGTCCCGAAAAAAACGTAATTTGAGGGCTCTCCGGGACCATCCTTTATGTCTGCCACATCCCTGAGATATACAGGTTTGTTGTTAAAAATTCCCACAACAATATTTTCAACATCACGTTTATTTTTTAAAAAACCACCGGTATGGACAATCACCTCCCCTTTAATTGAAGGGAAATCTCCTGAATGATTTTCAATGTTTGCCGACTGTATCATATGGGCTACACCGGTAAGGTCAAGGTGGAATCCGGCAAGGCGTACAGGATCAAGAAACACATTGAGCTGACGGCGCTCCCCACCTATTATCTTTGTTTCGGAAACATTTTTTTCCCTTTTAACGATATTTTCAACTTCCGCTGCAACCCTGCGAAGGGTATAATGATCAACATCCTTTGAAGAAAATGTAAGTGCCATCACAGGAACATCATCAATATAGCGGGGTTTGATCAGGGGAGGACTTGCACCCATGGGAATTTTGTCAAAATTTGCCATGAGCTTGGATTGAAGTCTTACAATGGCTTTTTCTTCATTTTCACCGACTTTAAAACGGACAATCACAAGGGACATGCCGGGGCTTGAGGTGGAATAGACATATTTCACACCTGAAATTTCCCATAAAAGTTTTTCCATGGGGCTTGTAACCCGCTGTTCAATTTCCTTTGAACTTGCTCCGGGCATTTTCACAAAAACATCCACCATGGGAACAATGATCTGGGGTTCTTCTTCCCTTGGCATGGCAAGTGTTGCAGCAATTCCAAGCAGTATTGAAGTGATGATGATAAGGGGTGTGAGTTTGGAATCTATGAAAAATTCGGCAATTTTCCCGGCCAGCCCCTCCCGTTTTGCACTCATGATGCTGCCTCCACAATAACATTATTTTCCATATTAACCGGAGGATGAACAACATAATGGTCTCCCGGATGGATACCGGAAATAACCTCAATCTTATTTTTAATAATTCTGCCTGTCCTGATCAACCTGAAGTGTGCTGTTTTTGTTTTGTCAACAAGATAAATACCCGTTAACTGTCCATGGTGTATGACCGCCGTTTTTGGGATAAGAATCATATCAGTGCTGCCCACGGGCAGTGCAATCCTGGCAAAAACACCTGAACGGAATTTTTGTGTTTCAGAAAGATCAAGTTTGACATTAAATGATCTGCTCAAAGGATCAGCAGCAGGATCGATTCTCACAACAACACCTTTAACGCTGATATTATCCATGGAAGGTATGGTAATGGTTAACTGCTGATTTAAATATACTTTGTCAATATGCATTTCAGGAACCGAAAAAGCCACCTGGAATTTCCCATGGGTTTCAAGGGAAAAAAGTGGTGCTCCGGGTGATGCAAGATCTCCCACATCGATAATTTTTTTTGTAATACTCCCTGAATAAGGAGCCATGACAAGTGTATCTTTTTTATGGATTCTTGCTGAGGCAACCCCTGCCTTTGCCTGATTGATCCTGGAACGTGCCGCCTGGATCATTGCAACGGCACCTGACAGGGCAGCTTTGGCCTGGTGGTATTTTGTCTTTATGTTGTCAAATTCCTGGGGACTGACAGATTTTTCCTTTAAGAGTTTTTTATAGCGTTTGAAAGTTGTAAATGCAAAATTTGCTCCGGTTGCAGCTGCATTTCTTGATGCCTTAGCCGCTGCAAGGGCTTTTTTTGCACCTGCAAGGCCTGCCATTGCATTTTCAAGCCGGGCTGTTGCCTGTCGGTTATCAATCTCGGCAAGCAGGTCTCCTTTTTTTACTATCGTTCCCTCGTGCACATAGATTTTCTTTACAGTCCCGAAAACCTTGCCTGAAATCAGGCTGGTTGTTCCGGCATTAATAGATCCAACTGCTTCATACATAAGTGGATAATGGCCTGTTTCTGCAACTTCCACCCTGGTGTGAATTTTTTTAACATCTGCTTCCTTAGTATTTCCAGGTTTAATTTTTTCCTTACATCCAAACACGAAAAATGTCATCATAAGGGACAGACAAAAAATAAGAATTTTTTTCAGCATATTTCCTCCATCAGTATTATTTCCACATCGTTATTTTTTTATTTGAAATTCTGGTCAATATCACCTGAAGCAAGTGCAAGCCTGATCCTTGCAGATTCATAGTCATAAACAGCCTTAAAATGATTTGCCCTTGCCCTTTGATCTGCAAGTTCCGCATCAAGAAGGGTTACAATGGTCAAAAGTCCGTTTTTATACCTGTTTTTTACAATGCGAAGATTTTCAAGGGACTGGTTTAAAGCTGATTCTGCAACATAAATACGCTGCTGCGAGGTTTTCAGGTTCAGCCAGGCTTCCCTGATTTGATTTTTAACAACAAGCTCCATATTTTTTTCAAGCTCATTTACCCTTTGAAGAGATAATCTGGCAGAGTCTATTTTATGGCTGATATTGAATCCGCTGAACAGATTAAACTGCATCACGGCACCAATGGAATAGTCGTTGTTTCCCTTATTCAGATGTTCAGAATTATTTTCATAGGTTCCAAATAGATTGATACTTGGAAGATGCCCTGATTCAGCGATTTTAATCCCTTTTTCCGCCATTTTTTCCTGTAATTTTAAAATCTGCAGTTCAGGTCTTTTTTTAAGTGATTTAAACATTAAATCTTCCGGATTTTCTTTAATTTTCCATGAATTTTTAAAATAAGGAACGGCATTTACAGAATTTTCAAGCGGCATTCCCATGGCTGTATTTAAATACCCCCTGGCAATTTCTATACTGCTTAATGCACTGAGTTTCTGCTGCTTCAGATCAGCAATTCTCACATTTGCCCTTAAAAGGTCGCTTTTCACTGAAAAACCATTTAAATACCTTGATTTAACCATATTAAGACTTGCCCTGGCAGATTCAAGGGAATGTAAAATAACTTCAAGATTTCTCTTTGCAAGAAGAAGGTGAGTATATGCAAGTGCGGTTTTTGCAATAATTGTCTGCCTTGTTTTTTTATATGCAGCACCTGCAATGCTTTTGTTTAACTGCGCCTGTTTAAATGAATTGTATATGCGGCCTCCGGCGTAAACCGGCAGTGAAACTGACAGTAAAGAGTTAAAATTATTTATGGCATCGGGGTCATTTAAAATCGATGGATTAAAATCATTTTTTGATATTCTTCCCTGGTTGAGCAGGGTACCGAATGTCCACATGGGCACGGTTGTTCTGTTGAATGTTTCTTTAAAATCAAGCTTTGGCATAAAACCTGATTTTGCCTCGCCAAGGCCGGATTCAGCAATTTTCTCCCTGAATACGGATGCTTTAAGAACCGGATTGTTTGTTATTGCAGTCTTTATGGCATCTGCAAACGTCAGATTACTTTTTTTTACTAATGAGGCCTGTAATCCTTTAACAGATGACTTTGCACTAACTTCAGACACTGAATTTATGAACACCATCGAAAAAATAATAAAAATTATTAAAAAGCAGTTAATTATTTTTTTCATTTTCCTCCTCTATATTATTTCTAACCGCCATGGGGCAGATCCGGTATGGCCCAGCCGCCTCTCAACAATAATTGAAAATGGGATAATGCCGCCTCCTGTGGGTAAGAGATCCAGCCCGGGACAGTCGGCGGATATTTTGCCCTGCCGGTCTAAAGCGCAGGAACTGCGGTCAAGTATGTCCTCAAACAGCCTGCGCTTCTTAACGCCCGGCAGGGCAAAATACCTGATCGCCTTTGTGTCCTGATGGGCTGGATCTCTTACCCACAGGAGGCTCACGCTGTCGCCACTGTGAACAGCATTTTCATATAACCCCCATGAGGCAGATCTGGATTCAAGCTCCAGTCACCTCGAAGAATCAAAGATTCTGACAAATATAGGACCAAAGGCGCGTAGCCAATAGAATTCTCACAATTCGCATTCTATTTCAAATAAAAAGAAATAAAAATTAAAAATAAGTGTAGATTTTTTATGAAAAATAATCAACAATAATCCCCCTTTGGTTAATAAAAATTAAAACAGACACGGAGTCAGATATGCAGACAGTATAAACAGGAAGATTTGATAAACCATAGCGGGCGATGCCCGCAACCCATGTGTCTGACTCAATTTCTTGTTTTTATTGCAAAAATTCAGGGGTAAGGCACTAAACGAACTTGTTTTATGCAAAAACGATAGCAGATACTAAAACAGAAACTATATATGGTTATTTTAAACGGGAGATATTTATGACTGAATTTCTGGAAAATTTATTTAAACCCATACAGATCGGAAAACTCAAGGCAAAAAACAGAATTTTAATGTCTTCAATGAGTATAAATTTCGGTGTTGATGAAAACGGTTATGTTACGGATCAGCTCACTGAATACCTTGCTGAAAGGGCAAAGGGCGGTGCCGGAATGATTCTTGTGGGGGGAGGCAATGTTCATCCTGCAGGAATGGAACTGCCAACACTTCCACGATTATGGGAAAACGGCTGCATTACGGCCTTAAAAAAACTCACATCAAGAATCAAACAATATGATACAAAAATCGGTATTCAGATCATGCACGGAGGACGGCAGTGCTACCTTCCTGAAAAAGTTGCTCCTTCTGCAATTCCCGCTCCTGCCGTTGTAAAGGGCAAAGTCAGAGCCCTTGAAACACATGAGATCAAAGAGGCAGTTGAATCCTTTGGAAATGCCGCAAAAATATGTTATGAGGCAGGATTTGATTTTGTTGAACTGCACGCCGCCCATGGGTATCTTGTCAGCCAGTTTTTATCTTTAAAATCAAATATAAGAAAAGATGAATACGGCGGTTCCTTTGAAAACAGGACAAGGTTCCTTTTTGGAGTGATGGATGACATAAAGAAAAAAACAGCAGAGGATTATCCACTTGGAATCAGAATAAACGGCAATGATTATGTTGAAGGAGGCTGGACCTTAGACGACACAAAACAACTTGCCCCTTTAATGGAAAAAAAGGGGGCTGCATATCTTCATGTATCAGCAGGTGTTTATGGATCAAAGGAACTTACCATTCCATCCATGTACAGAAAACAGGGCTGTTTTGTCCACCTTGCAAAGGCGGTTAAAGAAGTTGTTTCAATTCCCGTGGCTGCAGTGGGCAGGATAAAAAACCCGAAACTTGCAGAAAAAATTCTCCGGGAAGGTGACGCTGATTTCATTGCCATGGGAAGGCCTCTGCTGGCAGATCCTTATCTCCCCAAAAAGGCAAAACAGGGAAAATTTTCCGAGATCCGCCCCTGCTTAGGGTGCTGTCTTGGATGTATCCACGCTGTTCTTGCACGGGAACCCGGCTCCTGTGTGGTAAATCCCGATGTGGGACGGGAATTTATAATCAACAAAAAAAATAAAAAGAACTCAAAGCAATCAGAAAAGATTTTCAATATCTTAATTGTTGGAGCAGGACCTTCAGGACTTGCATGCGCCCGTTATTGTGCCATAAAAGGGCACAAGGTTACAATCTGTGAAAAAACAGACCATAAAGGAGGTCTTCTTTCCCTTGCTGCAAAAACTCCGGGAAGAAGCGAATTAAATGATATCATTGAATTTTTCTCAAATGAACTTGAACGGTTAAAAGTTAAAATAAATTTTAATACTGAATTATCAGAAGAACTGCTCAACAGAACAAATCCTGATAAAGTGATTCTTGCAACGGGTTCCATGCCGGATATGCCCCTTGTTAAAGGGCTTTTCCAATCTGACATGGAAATTTTCACCTGCGTTGATATTCTGGAAAATAACGAAAACGGTGAAGAAATAAAAAACCTTGACCTTAAAGACAATATCATAGTTCTTGGCGGGGGTATGGCAGCATTGCTCACAGCGGATTATCTCGCAGAAAGGGGAAAAAACATCGTTGTTTTAAACAGGAAGTCAAGTTTTGCAACGGAAATGTCAAGTAACGACAGATACTATTTAAGGGAAAGGCTTAAAAGAGACTCCATAAAACTTTTTAAAAATGTTTCAATTAATAAATTTTCCGGCAATGGTGTTATATTTAAGGAGAAAAATAAAGATCAGCAGGTTGAGCATTCACTGGAAAATTTTGATACTGTGATAATTGCAGAAAAAATGGCGCCCATACGAGAGATGTCAAAATTGCTGAAAAGTACAGGAATCGAGTTTCATTTTATCGGAGATGCTAAAGACCCGAGGCATCTCATGTACTGCATAAGCGAAGCTAAGGAAATAATAGGATAAAAAAATAATAGTATCAGTATCATCTGAATGCTGTATGACGCTGCAAAGATAATACTGGCTGAACAAATTTTATGTAATTCATTTAACCACTGGAGTATTGTAAAACGCAAAATACAGGCCAATTGCAATGAAAAAAGCCCCATATCCTATAATAAGAAATCTTGCCGTAAATGCAGCAGTATTGTCTGTATCTTTATTGGTTACATAAATCTTATATGCAATTAAATTTGCAAGTGAGCCGAAAAGGCTGCCAAAACCGCCTGCATTAGTACCCCATAGCAATGCCTGCCAGTTTGATGTAAACTTCGCAAACAATAAAGTTGCCGGTACATTGCTGATGAACTGACTAACCATGGCCGATAACAGGAAAATATGCCCTGAATGATTTATTTCCGACGCTATTAATATTTTCAGATTATCGGCCAGACCAAAAAAGAAAAAAAAGCTCAAAAGGAGAGCATAATCGATGCGCAGTGCTCTCCGGTCAAATAACACCACATAAGCAAGGACTATAAGCAAGGCTGAGACCGGCAGGAACCTTAGAACTGCAGATATTACCGCAATAAGCAATATAATATAAATATACGTTTTTTTATTTATAATTTCCTTTTCTGCAGAAACAACCACGTTATTTTCGGTTTTCACGAAAAACGAAGCTATAATCAATAATAACAGGAAGATCAGTGAAAAAGGGGCAATGGTTAAGATAAAATTTGTTGGATGTAAATCATAATACCAGAAAATAAAAAGATTTTGAGGATTTCCAAACGGTGTTAATGCCGAGCCGGCATTTGCTGCTAATGCCTCAAGGATAACAAGAATGTCTTTACGGCTGACATTGAGAAAAAGGGTCAGCGGAACAACCACAATCAATGCTATATCATTTGTAATCAGCATTGACAGAAAAAAAGTTGCCACCATTAACTTAAGTGGTATAAATCTGCCTTTTTCCAAATGCCGGGCAAGCTCAGATATCAAACCGGTGTGCTGAAGTCCGTTAATTGTAACAAAAAGGACGAACAATATGAACAAGACCTGAAATTCATTAATGGAATATACCGGAATTTTCCCGGTATAAAATGAGGTAAATATAAAACCGGCACCTGATATTGTAAGCAGCCATTCTCTCACTAAAAAATCAGTTAATATGCCTTTAAGTTTCATAAGCCTTTATTTATCATGGGTAGCAAGCCTTTTAAAAGCGTTATTCGATATAGAGAGTACCCTGTGCCAAAAGATGTTTATATAACCTCCATGGGGAGGATCTGAACAGCGTTACAGCTCCTCTCAACGAACATAAAAAGAACATCAGTTGCTTTGTAAAAAATGAGCTCTTTTTTATAACGGCCATGAAGCCGTTATAACATAATCCTGTCGGATGATACAAATTCAAAAATTTTTCCGGTAACAGGATCTGAAAATTTTATTATTTTTGATTGAAGCTTAAGAGGGTACCGGAAATCAGGCGCCTGTTCAGGCATGAGATTAGGATACAGCCTGTCATTGATGATTTTACATCCAGCACTGCTTAAATGAATCCTTATCTGGTGTTTTTTCCCGGTCAACGGCTGGATTTTAAAAAGAATTCTGTCATGTTTTTCCGAAAGCTTTGTGAAAATTGTCCGTGCATTAATTTCACCTTTTACCTGTTTCATTGTAAACCATGGACTGCCCCTGACAATCCTGCTCTGTATCAAACAGCTCATGGAGGATAGTTTTGTGGTAAATAATGGCCCTGACACGGGTGATGGGGATGTTATTGCATGATATGTTTTTTTTACTTTCCCCTGCATAAAAAGCAACTGATAA
>WGCX01000011.1 GCA_015493575.1 Desulfobacteraceae bacterium
GGTTTATGGAGATTGCAAAGGCCTGGATGCCTGAAAAAAACCAGATAAAAAGCATAAACCATACAAAAAAGGAAAATAAATTTTTATTTTTTATTTTTTTAATAACCATATTAAATATCCATGAAATAAAATCTAAATAACCGCCATGGGGCAGATTTTATAATGCGCCTTGTACATGGGGTGGGAATTCTGCGCTATTTCTGTTCAACTTATTTCATCTCCGATCCTTAGTTTATGGCCGTTATGTTGAGCTACATCATAAAATAGGGATCAACATCTATTTCAAGTTTTACATCTTTGCCTGCAAAGGCTTTTTTATCATATAAGAGTTTTTTTACAACTTTATTTAAAAGAAAATGGGACTGGCTTTTTAAAAGAATCTGCCATCTGTACCGTGATGCTATCTTTGGAATACCGGCTTCAATGGGGCCTAAGACCTGTACAGGCAGGCCAGACTTATTCTCCTTTTCAATAAAAGCTTTGCATAATTTTCCAACGAGCATTGAACGTTCTTCAACCCTGTCTTTATCTTTACCCGACAGTTTTAACTGGATAATTCTGGAAAAAGGAGGATACAAAAGAGCTTTGCGAAACGGCAGTTCCTTTTGATAAAATTCCACAAAATCCTGTTTCATTGATGAAATAATACTGAAATGATCAGGGGTATAGGTCTGCATGATCACTTTCCCCTTTGTTTTTCCCCTGCCAGCCCTGCCTGCAACCTGGGCAAGAAGCTGAAAAGTCCTTTCTCCCGACCTGAAATCGGGAAAATTAAGGGACATGTCGGCACATATGATACCGACAAGTGTGATAAAGGGAAAATCATGACCCTTGGCCAGCATCTGGGTTCCGACAACTATATCAACAGTCCTGTTCCTGATTTTTTTCAGTATCCTTACAATTTCACCTTTTCTGCTCACTGTATCCTGATCAAGCCTTGCTATTCTCGCATCGGGAAACATTGATGCAAGCATAGCTTCTATTTTTTCCGTACCAAAGCCCAAAGATTTAATTTTTGAAGAACCGCAGGCAGGGCACTTTGTTTTTGAGGGAAGAGAAGAACCGCAAAGGTGGCATTGGAACCGGTCTGTGTTCCTGTGCAGGGTCATGGTGATATCACAGAATCTGCATTTAATCGGCTCTCCGCACGATTCACACACCGGAAAGGTGGCAAAGCCCCTTCTGTTTAAAAAAATCAACGCCTGGTTACCGTTTTCAAGGCAGTTAATAATCTCTTTTGACAGCTCAGGCGTTATTATTTTTTCCCGGCCCCTGAAATCCTTGTATTTCTTTAAATCAACAAGGGTGATTTGAGGAAGGGGATGCCGGTTAATTCTTTTTTCAAGTTTCAGTTCACAGAATTTTCCCTGGCAGGCATTGAAATAGGATTGTACAGAAGGCGTTGCAGAACCGAGAATTACCGGTATATTTTCCAATTTTGCCCTGACAACGGCAAGATCCCTTGCATTGTATTTAAATCCCGTTTCCTGTTTATAGGATGTGTCGTGCTCTTCATCAACAATGATAAGCCCCGGATGTTTAACAGGGGCAAATATGGATGACCTTGCCCCGATGACAATTAAAGCATCTTCATTTAAAATACGTTTCCACTGATCAAACAGTTCACCCATGGATAACCCGCTGTGAATTACAGCAATGGTATTGCCGAATCTTGCCCGGAACCTTCTTTCAGTCTGGGAAATAAGGGAAATCTCAGGCACAAGAATAACAGCTGATCTGCCTTTTGCAACTATTTCCGAAACAAGGCGCATATAGACTTCGGTTTTTCCGCTTCCTGTTACACCGGATAAAAGATATGTCTGAAAACCCTGGGTTATTTTTTCTTTTACTTCGGATACCACCTTTGTCTGCTCTTTTGTCAGCTCTGGCGGGATATCAGGTTCTACAGGATCTCCAAAGGGGTCCCTGAACACCTGTTTTTCAATGATTTTAACGTGTCCTGATTCTGCAAGGATTTTGATAAGTCTTGGAGCAGAAGGCACTTCCTGTTTTAATTTTTTCAGAGATATTTCTTTTCTCTTTTTTACAATATCTAAAATAAGAACTCTTTTTGCGGAAAAAGATGGGGGCACAGGAGAGTCTGAAAAAACGATGAATTTTTCTTTTTTCATCCTTGTTTTATCCCGCCTGAGCTTGTTTGTGATGTTAACAAGCCCGTTTTGATTCATTTTTCTTACAAGTGCATTGATTCCCGGATTTTCACAACGTTTGATAATGGTTTTAAGGGGCATGGATTTCTGCATGGATTTCTGATTGATGAGCAAATTTATAATTTGAGATTCACCGGAGCTTAAAATTTTATTTTTAAAAGCCTTTTCCCCTTTACCGGAACAGGATACAACAGAAATATCGCAGGTGTTTAAGCCCACTGGCAGGGCTGCTTTTATAACTTCCCCAACCGGATGAATATAATAATCCGCAGCCCAGAAAAAAAACGGAATCATGGATTCATGAAACATTGGATAATCATCAAGCAGATCCAGAATTAATTTAACCCTGTACCCGTTGTTGTTTTCAGTCTGCCTTGACAGGATATAACCCGTAACCCTGCGCCTTCCAAAGGGTACAAGCACCCTCATTCCGGGGCATGCATCTTTTGCAAGATGGTCAGGCGCCCTGTATAGATATGTGCCGTACACAGGAAGAGCAATTGCAATTTTCAGATATTCTTTTTTTTCCATATTGACCTTTCAACATAAAACAACAAAAATATCAATAGAATTGATACCGGCAAATGACACCAAATGATCAATTGAAATTTTTGTATATATTGACTATGATGAAATCATTATGAAAAAGAAGCAAAAGAAAAGTTCTAAAAAATTAAATTATGAATTTCATGCAGAACTGATGAATAAATTTCAAAAATCAATTGAAAATTACAATATGCTGGTTTGCGGGGATTCCGTTCTTGCCGGAGTGTCAGGAGGACCTGATTCAATGGGTCTTATTTTATTGTTAATGGAAATAAGGGAAAAATACTCATTGACCCTGGGGATAGCCCATATCAATCATAGTCTCAGGGGAAAAGAGTCTGACAGGGATGAAAAATTCGTAAAAAAATTTGCCTGTAAAACAGGGCTTCCATTTTTTTCTGTAACAAAGGATGTTACATCCATCGCAAAAAGAAACAAGCTGTCACTTGAAGAAGCAGCAAGGAATGTGCGTTACACCTTTTACGAAGAAATCTGTGAAAAACACAATTTTTCAAAAACAGCCCTTGCCCACAACAGCGATGACAATGCAGAACTTGTTTTAATGAACCTTTTAAGGGGAAGCGGTCCAAAGGGGCTTTCAGGTATTCCCATGAAAAGAAACGAATCGATAATCAGGCCTTTAATTGATTTTTCAAAACATGAAATTTTAGATTATCTTGAATTTAAAAACCAGGATTATGTTGTTGATTCTTCAAATAATGATCAATACTTTTTACGCAACAGGATCAGGCATTCTCTTATTCCCTTGTTGGAAAAGGAGTATAATCCTTTAATCACAGATTCACTTAACCGCCTGAGTCATATTATCAGAGATGAAGATCAATGGATGGAAAAAGAGGTATCCCATGTGTTTGAAAAAGCATTGATTAAACATGAAAAAAATGAAATCCAGCTTGATAATCATGTGTTAAGTGATCTGCACAGGGCTGTATTAAGAAGGATTATCAGGATGTCGATTAAAAAAATCAAGGGAAATTTAAAGCGTATAACGCTGAAACACATTGATGCTGCAATGGAACTTATTGCATCGGATCAATCCGGGAAGAGCCTTGATTTTCCAGACAGAATAAGGATTTACAGGCAAAAAGAAAAAATATTGTTTAAAAAAGAAGCCACACCCTTAAGACAACTTGGTAAAAAAATAAAATTTAACAGCACTTTTAATAATTATTAAGCCGCAGATTTCAACTTTAAATTTCCAAAATCGTAATTATCAGTTTATTATTGAATTAAAATGATTTTTGTTATATAACCGCCATGAGGCGGATCTTAAGACTCTCAGACAGCCTCACAACAAATATGGAAACTCTCGTATGGAAACTCTCGTTTTAAAAAATCTTTGCAGGAGTTACTTATAAAATTTATTCGATGGAAATGATCTTGCTGCTTTGTAGAGCCGGCTTCGGATTGACCCCGGATTTGTCTCACTGAATCAAAAATTCTGAAAAATAAAAAAGGAACTACTTTTGAATCAATTTAACAAAAATATATCTCTGTGGCTCGTTATCGTGCTGATGATTGTAATGATTTACAATATTTTTAATCAGAACCATGCAGTACAAACAAGTATCGGGTATTCCGATTTCCTTGCCATGGTTCAAAATCAGCGTGTTAAAGATGTTGTTATCCAGGGACAGAATCTTGAGATAACGGATACCAACGGAACAAGATACTCTTCATATGCTCCTGCCGATGGAGAACTCATCAAGATCCTCAGAAAAAACGGTGTTGACATAAAGGCAAAACCCCCGGCAGAATCTTCATGGTTCATGTCCATTGTGATGTCCTGGCTTCCCATGCTTGTTCTGATCGGAGTCTGGATTTTTTTCATGCGCCAGATGCAGGGAGGAGGAGGAAAAGCGTTCTCATTTGGAAAAAGCCGTGCCCGCCTGATGACCGATAACAGCGAAAAAGTCACCTTTGAGGATGTTGCAGGAATTGATGAGGCCAAGGAGGAACTGTCTGAAATTGTTGAATTTCTTGAAAGACCGGAAAAATTTACAAGACTTGGAGGCCGTATCCCAAAAGGCGTGCTTCTTGTGGGCTCTCCCGGGACAGGTAAAACCCTTCTTTCCAGGGCAGTTGCAGGTGAAGCAGGCGTTCCTTTTTTTACCATCAGCGGATCTGATTTTGTTGAGATGTTTGTGGGGGTTGGCGCATCAAGGGTAAGGGATCTCTTTGCCCAGGGCAAAAAAAATGCACCCTGCATAATTTTTATTGATGAAATCGATGCCGTGGGAAGGCAGAGGGGTGCCGGAATGGGAGGAGGCCACGATGAGAGGGAGCAGACCTTGAACCAGCTTCTCGTTGAAATGGACGGATTTGAATCCAATGAAGGCGTTATTTTAATGGCGGCAACTAACAGGGCTGATGTACTTGACCCCGCCCTGCTCAGACCGGGCAGATTTGACCGCCAGGTCATCGTTGACATGCCTGATATAAGGGGAAGAGAAGGAATCCTGAAAGTTCACATGAAAAGAACCCCACTTGCCGATGATGTAAATCCCCTTATACTTGCAAAGGGAACCCCTGGATTTTCCGGTGCTGATCTTGAAAATCTTGTAAATGAAGCAGCATTGCTTGCTGCCAAGAGAGACCATGAAAAACTTAACATGATTGATTTCGAAGATGCCAAAGATAAGGTCTATATGGGACTTGAACGTAAATCCAAGGTGATAAGGGAAGAAGAAAAAAGAACAACTGCCTATCATGAAGGCGGACATGCACTGGTAGCAAGGCTTATGCCCGGAACCGACGTTGTGAATAAAATAACCATTATTCCAAGGGGAAGAGCTGCAGGAGTTACATGGTTTCTGCCGGAAGAAAGCTCTTTTAAGTACAAGGATCAATTACAGAGTGAACTTGCTGTTGCCTTTGGCGGACGTGTTGCAGAAGAACTCATATTTAACCGTATCAGTACAGGCGCATCAAATGATATAAAACAGGCAACCGCCCTTGCAAACCGCATGGTCAGAGTCTGGGGAATGAGTGAAAAATTAGGTCCCCTTTCCTATGATCAGGGTGAAGAACATATCTTCATTGGAAGGGAAATTTCCCAGCCAAGGGAATATTCCGAAGATACTGCAAAAACAATTGATGCTGAAGTTTCCGCCATTATACATGAAAGTTATGACGCTGCTAAAAAAATTCTAAATGATAATATTGAAATTCTTCATAAACTTGCAGCCCTTTTAATTGAAAAGGAAACGGTAATGGGCGAAGAACTGGATGAACTGATTAAGTCAATGAAACCTGATTTTAATCCTTCATCAACCAAAGACCCTTCCCTTGATAACAGAGACGAGAATAATAACTCTGGTAATCCCGGTAATAAAGAAGAAAAATCTGATAAAAACGAGAAAGAAAATACTGAACCGGAAACTTCGAAAACTTCTTTTTCAAGTAACAATCAATCCGGAGAAGAAAAAGAGAACACATGATGAAATCATATAACATTAAATGGAATGGATTCCAGCTTGAGCTCGGTGAAAAAACCTGCGTTATGGGGATTTTGAACACAACGCCGGATTCATTTTCCGACGGAGGGAAATACCTTACCCATGATGCCGCAGTTGCCCATGGACTGCAGCTTGTACAGGATGGTGCTGATATACTGGATATTGGCGGGGAGTCGTCCAGGCCATTTTCAGAGCCTGTTTCAGCCATTGAGGAAATGGAAAGGGTTGTGCCTGTCATTGAAAAACTTAGCGCCAGAATTGATGTCCCGATTTCCATTGACACGACAAAGGCAAAGGTTGCAAAAGAAGCAGTGAAAGCCGGGGCATCCATTATCAATGACATAAGTGCTTTTAATATCGATCCTGAAATGGCAGGTGTTGCTGCAGAAAATAATATTCCGGTCATACTTATGCACATGAAGGGTAAACCCAAAACGATGCAGATAAACCCCCACTATGATGACCTTATTCAGGAAATTATCGGTTTTCTTTCTCAGCGTGCAGACTTTGCTGTTAAAGCCGGAATCAAAAAAGAAAATATCATACTTGATCCGGGAATTGGATTTGGAAAAACGGTAGAGCATAACCTTATGCTGATTAAATATCTGAAAAAAATTCATGATATGGGGTTTCCCGTTCTAATGGGCCCGTCAAGAAAATCATTTGTCCAGAAAATCCTCTCCGATATTAACGGAAAAGAGATAACTGCAGCATCTGTTGAGACCGGCCAGGCAACCCTTGCTGCTGTTGCAGCCTGTGTTATGAACGGTGCCCATATTGTTCGGGTTCATGATGTTGCTGCAGTGAAACCCCTAATACAGATAATTGATGCAATTTTAAATGTATAAACACAATATTTTTTCCGGCCCCATGGCTGTTTATTCAGACAGGCGATTAAATTTGCGATCATAAAATTGCGATCAATTTAATAAAAAAGGGGAATCAACAAAACTTTAATGAAAACTCCTGTTGCTCTCATTATTCTTCCCTTACTCTTTTTTCAGGCTATATTATTCTGCGTGGGATGCTCTTCAAAGCCCGGGGAAAGTGACCTTTTACTTCCCGTTCATTTCTTATCCATGCCTGAAGATCTCGTTAAAATCCCTCCTTTTACTAAAAATATTGAGATTCACGTTAAAGGCCCTGGAAGGGGCATTAAGCAGATGGCAGATGATAATTTAAGTTATAATGTTGATTTATATACAGATCTATCTTCCGATCCTGCCGGAGATTCAGGCAGGATTGAGCCTGGGCTGTATTCAATTCCTGTTATTGAAAACAGAATATCTCTGTATCCCGGAATAAAAATAACCAGCATCAGTCCTTCTTTTATTATTATAAAATTAGACAAAATGGTAAAAAAACATTTTCACGTGTTTGTACCGTATTCAGGAAAGCCAGCTTCTGGTTATATTGCTCTTCCATCGGAATCAAAACCTGAAGAAGTTGAACTGCAGGGCGCTGCATCTGTTATTGACTCTATTAAGACCGTTAAAACCAAGCCTGTTGATATAACGGGATTTAAAGAGAGTTTCAAAAGAGAAGTTCCGGTAAATATCAATAAAACATCCGGCATAGTTTCAAAACCTGAGATAATTCTTGTATCTGTTCCCATAAAAGAAAAAACCATTATTAAGTCATTTAAGCATATCCCGGTGAAAATAAAAAATAATTCAATAAAAAATATAATTATAACTCCTCCGGAAATGGAGATACAGGTGAAAGGATACGCAAATATACTTAAAAAAAAGGATATTAAGAAAACATTCAGGATATACATTGATTTAAAAGGCCTTGGTCCCGGAGTATATGTCCGCAGGGCAATAATAAATCTTCCCGTGGGCATGATTCTTACCAATACAAAACCTGAGATTTTTACAGTGACAATTGGAAAATAAAATTTCAATGGAGAATAGATATGCTTCTTGTCATCGATGTCGGTAATACAAATACGGTTATTGGTGTGTTTAAAAATGATCTCCTCATGGAGGACTGGAGAATCAGAACAATAAAAGATACCACTGCCGATGAATTTAACATCCTTGCAAAGGCTCTTTTTGCCGACAAAGAGATAAAACCTTCTGATATAGATAAAATAGTTATTTCTTCCGTTGTCCCCCCTGCAGTGGGTATTTTAAATAAATTTTGTGAAAAATACCTTTTAAAAACGCCCATGTGGATCAGCGCGGAATCTGTAAAAAAAATCATGCCTGTTCTTTACAATAATCCTGATGAAGTTGGAGCAGACAGGATTGTCAACGCCATTGCCGCCTATGAAAAATACAGAAAAAGCCTGATTATTATTGATTTTGGAACAGCCACAACCTTTGATGCCATATCTGAAAAAGGAGAGTATCTTGGAGGTGCCATAACACCAGGGGTTATGATTTCATCTGAAGCTCTTTTTCAGAATGCGTCCAAGCTTCCAAGGGTTGAAATCTTCAAGGCTCCGGATCACGTTATAGGCAAAAACACAATTGACAGCATAAAAGCCGGAATTATTCATGGAAATGCCGCCCTTGTTGACGGAATGGTTGCAAGGATGACCGAGGAGATGAACTCGTCTCCCATGATTATTGCAACAGGAGGGCTTGCTATACTTATTGCTGATGCATCAAGAACCATCGAAAAGGTAGAGAAATCCCTTACACTCGATGGTTTAAAAATCATAAGCCAAAGCAAAAATAATGAACTTTGTCAGGATCTTTGATTGTTTAAAATGAAAAATATTTAAAACGGCAGTTCAAAGCGATATGAAAAATTTTTTTTGCCAAAAAAAATGGAGTTTTTAAAAGCAATGAAGAAAAAAATAATATTTTCATCTTTTTTTCACTGAATTATTAAAAACATAGTAAAATTTCTCGTGTTCTCTTATACTTCGCAGGAAAATCTTATCGAGATTATTAAGATCTTTTTCATTGATTATAAGGTTAACACTTTCATGAAAGGCTGACATATTATCTGCAGTGCGATATCTTCTGCTTAAAAGCACAACAAAAATTTTTCTGCGAATCTCCATATTAAGCTTTTGTATATAATACAGTATAGCATCAGTTCCACGGTTGTCTTTATCAAAATCCTCACTTAAAATAATACAGTCAAATATATGATATTTCATACGGGTAGCAGCTATGGATGCATTGTTTACCGAAATACTTCGATATTCCATCTGTTTGAAAGCTTTTTCCACCCTCTGTTTTGTTCCGGAATCAGAAACACAGACAATGACCGATTTTGCATCTTCGTCAAGAAAATCAAACGGTTTGTCATCTGCATTGTAATCACGGTTTTTTTCTTTGCTTAATGTTTTGGTGCCCATTTCCAAGTCATTTGAAAAAGAACCATGTCCATTGATTGAATTTTCAGGATTTACATCCTTCGGAATAATATGAATTTTCTTTTTGCACTTTGGACATGGAAAAGAGATTTTTTTGCCACGGGGAATTTTTTTATCGGGAATACTAAGTTTTGCTTTACAATGTTCACATATGATATCCATCAGCTATAATGCCTCATATTCATGGTCAATCTCAAGGTTGTCAATTTCAGCAGTTTCCTCTCCACGCGAGCTTTTAATAAAATCGATTCCCCTTCCCACAATATCCTTGCGTGAAGCATAGGTCATTGCAGTATTTTCACTGATAAGCTCTCTTTCAAATAATTTTACAATATACTCATCAAAATTTATCATGCCATAGGCTTTACCGGTTTTAATTATTTCATAAAAAGTTTTGCCTTCCGATTCCCCGTTAAGTATTGAATCCTTTACCCTGAGATTGGATTTCATTAATTCAAATGCAGCAACTCTGCCACCACCCTGTTTTGGAAGTAGTCTCTGGCATACTATCCATCTTATTGTATCTGCAAGTCGTATCCTGACCTGCTTTTCTTCTTCAGTTGAAAACATTCCTATAATACGGTTAATGGTCTGACCTGCATCCACAGTATGGAGTGTGGAAAGAACAAGATGTCCTGTTTCAGCAGCAGAAAGACCAATTTCAACGGTTTCCCTGTCACGCATTTCCCCAACAAGAATCACCTTTGGCGCCTGCCTTAAAGCCGCCCTTAAGCCACTTGCAAAGCTGTCAAAATCAGCCCCGAGCTCCCTCTGGTTAAATGTTGATTTCTTCTGTGAATGCTGATATTCAATGGGGTCTTCAAGGGTGATAACATGTACTGATTTTGTTTCATTTATCTTATCAAGAAGGGCTGCAAGGGATGTAGATTTACCGCTTCCAGTGGCACCTGTAACAAAAATAATTCCGTTTTTTTCTTCAGCCATACCGTAAAAAGGTGCAGGAAGATCAAGATCTTCTATGGTTGGAATTTTTGTTTCAAGCTTCCTTAAAACAATGGAATAACTGCCGGAACGGGAAAAAATATTCACCCTGAACCTTGCCTTGTCTCCAAGGCTATAGGAAAGGTCACAGGAACCTTCATTTAAAAGCATTTCTGTGAGTCTTCTATCCTGATTAATAAGATTTAAAGCAAAAATTTCCGTTTGAAAAGGGGTAAGAATTCTAAAGTCCGGTTCCATGTGAACAGGTACAAGTTCTCCGGAGCTTTCAACCTGCAGAGGTTTTCCCGGTGTAATATTCAGATCAGAAATATTTTTTCGGGATTCAAGCATCCTTGTAAGTATATGATCAATTTCATGCTTTCTCATGGTTGAACCTTTTTTTATGCTTCTGTAAAATCTGCAGGAGGATGTTTAATAAAAGGTCTGAACATTGCCTTGTTATTTGCTTTAGCGTAAGCTTCGTCAGAACTGATCCATTTCTTTTTATAAAGTTGCATTATGGCATCATCAAGAAGCTGCATGCCGTATTGTTTTCCGGTCTGAATCATGGATGGAATCTGATGGGTTTTTGATTCCCTTACAAGATTTCTCACGGCAGAAGTTGCAATCAGTATTTCAAGTGCAGCACACCTTCCTTTTTTATCGATCCTTTTAAAAAGAACCTGGGCGATAATTGCCCTTAACCCATCTGAAAGCGTTGATCTTATCTGGGCCTGCTGTGATGCAGGGAACACTTCAATAATACGGTCAACTGTTTTAGCTGCACTTGAGGTATGGAGTGTCCCAAATACAAGATGGCCAGTTGATGCAGCTTCAATGGCCAGGGAAATTGTTTCAAGATCCCTTAACTCGCCCACAAGTATAATATCGGGGTCTTCACGCAGAGCCCCGCGCAAAGCAGAAGAAAATGTTTCTGTATGAAGTCCCACCTCACGGTGGTTTACGATGCAGCCCTGACTTTTATGAACAAATTCTATTGGATCCTCAACAGTAATTATATGATCTTTTCTTGTTTTGTTTGCCTGGTCAATAATTGCGGCAAGTGTCGTTGATTTACCACTACCGGTGGGACCTGTAACAAGAACAAGCCCCCTTGGGAGGGAAGCAAGTTTTGATATTACAGGAGGAAGCCCAAGTTGCTCTGCAGTAAGAATTTCAGAAGGAATTTCGCGGAAAACAGCGGCAACGCCATTTTTCTGCATAAAATAATTTGCCCTGTACCTTGCAAGACCGGGAATCTCATAACCGAAATCTACATCTCCTGTCTCCTCAAAGGTTTTTATTTTTTCTTCAGGGGTTATCTCATAGAGAATTTTTCTTAAATCATCATTGGTAAGTATTTTATATTTGATTCGCTCAATATCGCCGGTTATGCGCAAAGCAGGCGGCTGACCAGATACAAGATGGAGATCCGAGGCTCCCTGATCATGCATGAGCCTGAAAAATGCGTCAATTTTTGCCATCACTTCCCTCTAAAATATCATCTAAAATATTAACGGATAACGGCCACGAGGCAGATCAAAGATAGAGTTTCCGGCTCTGCGTGAAAAAAATAAGAAATTTTTGCAGAAAAGAGGCTAAAGGCACAGACAAAGTTTACCCATGGATTGACGTTTATGTCTTTAAAAAAATTATGCCCGTTTGAAAAATTTCAGGGTTGAATCCGCTTCATCACTTATCTTGCTGTCTTCCTGGCTCATTTCAAGCAATTTAGAGTGACTTTCAAGTATGGAGCCGATCTGTACCTCGATCTGCATGCGCTGTCGTTTCAGCTCATTAATATCACTGTGCAGCTGTGAAAGTCTTAAATGTGATTTATTGAGAAGCTTTTCCGCCTCGACTTCAGCCCTGGCAATAATCATTTCAGCTGATTTTTCAGCATTTTTTTTCATCTGCTCAAGAACCTTCTGTGAATGAATCATAACACGTTTAAGTGAGGCTTCCCGTTTCTTATATCCTTGATTTTCCAACTCAAGGCTGTGAAGATCGTCCTTTAGTCGTTGAATTCCATTATCTCTTTTCTCAATTTCAAGGGCGATTTCTTCAAGAAAAGCATCCACTTCCTGAACATCAAAACCTCTGAATTTTGTAGTAAATTCTTTTTGTTTAATCACATCCGGAGTAATGCCCATTTTGTTTTTCCTATTTCAATTAACCGCCATGGGAAAAAAGAGCGTCCTTTTGACAAAGTCACAGAAGCGCAGTTCATCTCGGCCTCATGGCCGTTATAAAAAAATCATTAAGAAAAAGAATATGCCAGGCGATGAAGGCTTGCCACAACAAAAGTCTGCAAAAAAATAATTACAAGTATGGCAATCACAGGCGATATATCAAGACCTCCAAGATCAAATGGAACTCTCTTTCTGATCTGATACAGTACAGGTTCAGTTGTTTTATATATAAATCTGACAATGGTATTATAAGGATCGGGATTAACCCATGAAAGTACAGCCCTTGCTATAATTATCCACGTGAATATGCTCAGGGCATAATCAAGGACAACGGCAATTGCTTCAAAAAAATTTCCCATAATAAACATATGTAATTGATCTGTCTCCTGTTGATTTATTCTCCAAGATAAGCTTTTCTTATATCGGCATTGTTTAAAAGAGATTCAGCATCATCTTCTAAAGTAATCCGTCCTGTTTCAAGCACATAACCCCTTTGCGCTGTCTGTAAAGCAAGATTAGCGTTCTGCTCAACAAGGATAATTGTAGTATCGCTGTTTTTATTTATATCGGCTATGATATCAAAAATTGACTGTACAATAATCGGGGCAAGTCCAAGTGAAGGTTCATCAAGCAGGAGAACTTCAGGTTTTGTCATTAAAGCCCTTGCAAGTGCAAGCATCTGCTGTTCCCCACCTGAAAGTGTACCGCCCTGCTGCCTGGAACGTTCTTTTAAAATTGGAAAAAGGGAATACACATGTTCCATGTCCTTATCGATTCCAGCCCGGTCATTTCGGTAGAATGCACCAAGGATAAGATTCTCCTCCACCGTAAGTCTCGGAAAAATTCTACGACCCTCGGGCACCTGGCATAATCCCATGGGAGGAAGCTTCTGTGCAGGAATTTTATTAATTTTTTTCCCCTTATAAAAAATCTCACCCTGATCCGGGTGTACAATTCCGCATATGGTCATAAGGGTTGTTGATTTCCCTGCACCATTGGCACCTATTATTGCAAGAATTTCACCGGGATAGGCCTTTAAAGATATACCCTTTAACGCTTTTATTGATCCATAACCTGAATGGACATCTTTTAACTCAAGAATCGGTTCAGCTGACATTCGTATCTGTTTCTCCCTTTTTTTCATACTGTGCCTGTATTTTCAACCTCTTTGCAGGTATAAGACCATCGGGCTTGAAAAGCATTATTATAATCATTGCCGCTCCAAAAACAAGCATGCGGTACAAGGCAAACTGACGGAACACTTCAGGTAATGCAATCAGAACGATAACACCAAGAACAATACCTGGAATTGAACCCATACCACCAAGAACAACCATACACAATACCATGCATGACTCTATGAATGTAAAACTTTCAGGGCTGACGAATCTCATTCTTGCAGCAAAAAAAGCCCCGGCAAGACCGGCAAAAACAGCACCTACCGCATAGGCAAGCAGTTTATACCTGAACGTATTAACCCCCATTAATTCAGCTGCGGTTTCATCCTCCCTTATTGATTCCCATGCCCTTCCTATCCTGGAATTTCTAAGTCGTGTCACGGCAATAACACTGATTACAGCAAGAATTAAAACAAAATAATACAGAACATTAAGCTTTTTCACCCAAAAAGTCTCAAAGCTCATTGTATTATGAAAGGTTGGTATCAGAATACTGATGGGTTTAATACCAAGAATACCATTGGGTCCGTTTGTCAGACTCATCCAGTTGTTAAGCACTATCCTTGTTATTTCACCAAAGCCCATTGTGACAATGGCAAGATAATCGCCGCGCATATTCAGAGTGGGATATCCAACAAGACAGCCTGCAATACAGGCAAAACACCCAGCAAGTGGAAGACACAGCCAGAAAGACAGTCCATAGGCAACATTTAAAAGTGCATAGGTATAGGCTCCGACTCCGTAAAAGGCAATATATCCGAGATCAAGCATACCGGCAAGCCCCACAACTATATTAAGCCCCATTCCAAGACATACATACAAAAGCACACTGATTGCCACATCTATGGCATACCGGCCATTTACAAGAGGATACACAAGAAGAAAAACAAATAACAGCACCATCCATACAGAGGTTGGTAATGCCTTTGAAATATCTGAAAGTTTTCCTGCTCCATTAACAAGAGGATCGGTTACTCCACTTAAAATTCTGCTTTTTTTGGTTATATAGAAAAGAACACATATCAAAGAGCCTGCAAAAATATAAAGCCATACCGTAAGTGTTCTATGAAAAGTAAGTGTCCCGTCAGGATGGATTCCAAGCATCGGCCATAAAAGACCCAGCAGCCAGGCCATCCCCACCGCATAATTTTTCCAGATTTTTTTATACTCTTGTCTCATCGATATTCTCACCCATTATTCCAGTCGGTCTGTAATAAAGTACTCCGATCAATATGATAAATGCAAACACATCCTTGTACTGCCCTGAGATATAGCCTGCACCAAAAACTTCGACCAGTCCGATAATCAACCCCCCAAGCATTGCCCCGGTGATATTTCCTATTCCTCCGAGAACTGCGGCACAGAATGCTTTCATGCCAAGATTGAAACCCATATCATAATGCACAGAGCCATAGTAGAGACCCACCATAACCCCTGCCGCTGCGGCAAGACCTGCACCAATGGCAAAAGTTAAGGAGATAATATTATTACTGCCGATTGCGACAAGGGCCGACATGGTCTTATCCTGGGCAGTAGCCCTCATTGCCATTCCGATTTTGGTCTTGTAAACCAGGCGGTTCAACCCGAACAGCAGCAGCACAGTCATAGTTATTATCATAATCTGAAGATAACTTATGGTAACCATGCCAAATGAAAATCCACCCTCAAACAATTCACCTGGATAAGCTTTATCCATAACTCCCTGGGTAAGCATCATTCCGTTTTGAAGAAAAATAGACATGCCAAGGGCAGATAAAAGCACGGCAAGCCTTGATCCCCTTAAAGGCAGATAGGCTATCTTCTCGACTCCTACGGCAAGGTAGGCACTGTAAATCATGGCAAGGCTGAATGCTCCTGCAAGGCAAAGAAAGGGGTGTGTCTGAGTATAACCATGGGCTATACAATAGCTTAGAGCAATGACTCCAATATAACCGCCTGCGGTAAAAAACTCACCATGGGCAAAATTTATCAGGAATATAACGCCGTAAACCATGGTATAACCCAGGGCGATAAGAGCGTAGAGTCCCCCGAGGGTTAAGCCGTTAACCAATTGTTGAATAAAATAATCCATTATTTTTTTTCATACTTTTAAAATTTTATAAAAAAGTTATAACCCATACAGCAGTTTTTAGCTGTCCTGCCCCTCTAACCGGGCAGGGCAGCCATTTGCAAAGTATCTGTTATTTACGATTTACCTTAACTATTTCCAGAATCCCTTTGCAGGAGACCAGTATGGAACAAATTTTCCATTTTCAACCTTAAAGGCAATATATGATGATCCTGAATCGCCCTTTGCATTGAATTTAACATGCTTGGAAACTCCGTCGTAATCAAGTTTCATGATCTGAGCCTTAATTTTATCAGGATTTGTGGAGCCAGCAGCCTTTATGGCTTTCAGAAGTACAGTTGTAGCATCAAAGGAATATGTGGCATAGGCACCAATGGCACCATATTTTTTGGTGTATCTTTTTGCAAAAGCTTTATATTCAGGAGTGGACTTGTCAGTATATCCATAAGTCAGGTAAACACCCTCTGCTGCATCCTTTCCAACGGTTATGAACTGGGGCTGATAAATTGCATCCTGTCCGAGAATCTTGGATTTAAGTCCAAGGCGTTTGGCCTGAATAACCATCATGGCTGCGGGAGAATAACCCTGTAAAGACATGTAGAAAACATCGGCATTTATAGTTTTGGCTTCAGTTAAAACAGCTGAAAAGTCCCTGTCACCCTGGTTAACATGATCATGTCCAAGTACTTTGATACCCATTTTCTTACAATTTTTTTCAACACCGTCAGCAAGACCCTGGGAATAAGTGGTTTTATCGTCAACTATAAATACTGTTTTTGCCTTAAGTCCCTCTTTCATGAATTTAACGGCTGCAGGAGCCTGATCATCATCACGCCCGCACATGCGGAACATGTATGGAAGCCCCCGGTCAGTAACTTTTTCATTGGTTGATGCAGGGGTAATCATTGGAATATCGGCACCGTTAAGTACAGTTGAAGCGGGAATAGTAGATGATGAGCAATATGCACCGATAACACCTACAACTTCAAGATTCAAAAGTTTGTTTGCAGTGGCAACTGCCTGTCTTGGATCGCACACTGTATCCATTGGGTAAAGCTTAATTTTATCATATCCGGGCATTCCGCCGTTTTCATTAAAAACTTCAATTGCTGTGAGTGCTCCGTTTTTAATATCAGTACCATCCGAAGCATATGGGCCTGTTAACGGACTCATCGTGCCTATTTTCAAAGTTTTTGCAGAAGATGAATTAACGGGAACAAACAAAAAACTCACTACGGCCAATGCCATTACAAACATAAAAAATACTTTTTTCTTCATTTTTTCCTCCAAAATTTTATTGACTTGCGGGTTGACCAAGGTAAGCTTCAATAACATCGGGATTGTTCTGAATTTCTTCAGCATTTCCCTCTGCAATTTTAACTCCATGGTCAACACAAACGATACGGTGACACACGCCCATCACAACTTTCATGTCATGCTCAACAAGCAGGACATCAATGCCAAGTTCTGATATACGTGAAATATCCTTCATAAGGGTTGCACTCTCAGCAGGATTCATACCGGCTGCTGGCTCATCAAGAAGCATGATTTTAGGTTCAGAAGCTATGGCGCGGGCAATTTCAAGCCTGCGCTGCTGTCCATAGGGCAGAGTGGATACCACCCTGTCGGCAAAATCACCCACACCCATGAAATTCAAGGCATCCATTGATCTGTCCCTGATATTTTTCTCTTCGTTTTTCTGGGCTTTTGTTCTTAAAAGAGAGCTTATCACTCCTTGTTGTGATCTGCAGTGCCTCGCTACCATTGTATTTTCAAGTGCCGTCATATTGGAAAAAAGCCGGATATTCTGAAAGGTTCTGGCAATTCCCTTGGCAAAAATATCACAGGGTCTTTTTCCAATAAGGCTTTCACCTTCAAACAGTACATCACCCTTTGTGGTTTTATAAACACCGGTCAAAACATTAAAAACCGTTGTTTTGCCTGCACCATTAGGACCAATCAAGCCCAGAATTTCTCCGGGATTAATGGAAAAACTTAAATCAGAAAGAGCAAAAAGCCCGCCAAACTGTACTGTTATATTTTTTAACTCTAAATGTGCCATATTTTCTACATCAACCATTAAAACATTTTTTAAAAGAATCTTTAATCCGCCTTTTTTTAAGAAAAACTGTATTTCCAAAAAAACTGCACTCAACTGCATATAT
>WGCX01000012.1 GCA_015493575.1 Desulfobacteraceae bacterium
ATTCTATAGTCTGTCAAATCAGATTTTACAAGAACGAAAAGTCTATTACGAGACATTACAAAAGACACAATGCTCACAACGTTAACACTTGATGTTTTAAAATCATCAGAAATAGAAGGTGAATTACTAAATTATGACCAGGTCCGCTCATCAATTGCAAGAAAATTAGGATTAGATTATGCAGGGATGGTTTATCCAGACAGATATGTTGAAGGAGTTGTAGAAATGATGCTTGATGCAACCCAGAATTATGACAAACCACTTGATGAAGAAAGATTATTTGGTTGGCACGCAGCACTTTTCCCGACAGGCAGAAGCGGAATGTATAAAATTGAAGTTGGTACATATAGAACGGGGGAAATGCAGGTTGTTTCAGGAGCAATGGGCAAAGAGAAGATTCATTACCAGGCACTGCCACCAAAACAGGTTAAATACGAAATGGATAGATTTTTTGAATGGTTAAATAACAACACTAAGATAGATTTAGTCATAAAATCAGCAATTGCTCATTTTTGGCTTATAATCATTCACCCATTTGATGACGGTAATGGACGAATTGCCAGAGCGATTTCAGATTTATTACTTGCACGTTCAGACAATAGTCCTCAAAGATTCTATAGTCTGTCAAATCAGATTTTACAAGAACGAAAAGTCTATTACGAGACATTACAAAAGACACAATACAGAGATGGAAATATAACTGAATGGATTGTCTGGTATCTAAACTGTTTGTACAGGGCAATGGAAAATACAGAAAAAACGATAAAAAAAGTACTCTACAAAGCTGATTTTTGGGACAAACATAAAGAGACACTATTGAATAGTCGTCAAAGATTGATGGTTAATAAATTGTTGGATGGATTTAATGGAAAGTTAAAAACATCGAAATGGGCAAAAATCACAAAGTGTTCACAAGATACTGCACTTAGAGACATAAAAGACTTAATAGAAAAAGGAATATTAATACAAGAGAAATCAGGCGGAAGAAGTACAAATTACGAACTAAACGAGAAATAGACGCAGGTGCTAACATGCAATATACAAAATTGGGCAGTTAATGTAAATACGGGAATATACAGAACTTTAAAACATGTAATTCCATGCGGTATGCATTCCGAAATCAGGGCTGTTATCCATGTTGATAATATTTTCAGTGAACGCAAACTCCATGATACCGTATCCTGTGTTCCATTTAAATCCCATATGAATCTCATGGGAGGGTTTATCAACCCCCTGTAAATTTTTTATAGCGGAACCGCTGTACAGGTATTGTACAATTATTGCAAAATCTGGTGTGTAATTCCATGCAAGACCGAAAAAACCGTTAAATATTCTATCCTCAAACTCTATCGGGGTGACCCCCGGTGCAGCCGTTATTGAGCGCGGCTGGTAAAAAGTATAGCCCATGGACATATAAGTGTACCATTTTTCAGACAGGCGTTTGGCAGAGCCGAATCCAAAGCCGAAATCCACAGGATGACTTGTCTCGCATATAAACGGACTGTTAAGCCCGTAGCGAACGATACCGTAAATATTGGCAGATGGCCAGAATTTACTGCCAGGTGTGATATTGTAGTTTACTATTAACCCAACACCGTTATTGTCCAGTTCACTTGCCGCATTTGTACTAAGCAGCTGTCCTGTCCGGGGATTAAACCGCTGTATGATTTCCCTGTTTTCAGAAACCTTATCCCGGCCGTTCTGGTCAATACCAAATGCACTGTGAAAATGCTGAATCATGCTATCCATTGCTCCACCAAAATAACTGCGGTTCTCAAATTGAATCATGATACCCAATTTTCTGTTAAAGCCGTATGATATACCTGTAATGGTATCAAGCATTTCATAGTCAAGAAGATATGCGGGATCGCTGGCCCACACATTTGACCAGGTAAGATTGATTTGACTCCCCCAGCCGGATTTTATATCTCCGGGTATCAGCATGGGCAGAGTAAGACGCAGACTCTGGGCAGGCGATTGGGAACGGATATCTATTTTTCCTAATCCATGATTATAATCATAGTTAATCCCGTGGGTCCATCCTGACACCGGATAGAGGGAGGCAAATAAAAATATTGCCAAGATAAAAAAGCACTTGACATATATGGATTGTAAATATTTACGAATCAGTTGCTGCATAATTCCTACCTTAAAAATATTTATAAAAAAGTCTAACAGTCAGTAAACTCTCATAAAATATCCATGAAGCCGGTTTGGATACATACATATACTCTGAATCTGTTTTTAACAAGGGCTTTTTACAAAAAACCATACTATAAATTAGATGCCCCAATGACCTTGATAGCTGTTTTTTAAGACTGTTAACAATGGAGATAAAAGTGGCTAACCTTTTATAATCTCTTTCCCATGCAAGGAAAGGTATGATTATACAGATCGGAACGTCAAAAGCATGTTTTTAAATTACATATGCATTATACCCATAAAAGATTAAAAAAAACATGTTATCCCGTCCGCGTGATGAGATAAACACCAAGGCATATAATGATAACACCGCTCCATCTTGTAAAATTCATATTTTCATCAAAGAAAAGGTAGCCGGCAAATGCAGTGACAACATATCCGATACTCAAAAGAGGATAGGCAAATGTTACTTCCACTCTGGAAAGAACCATCAACCACACAATGACACTTAACACATAGCAAAAAAGACCTGCGAGGATAAAAGGATTCAGGCCGGCCTTGAAAAGTATTGGGAAAAAATTTTCCATGGAAAAAGAAAAATGCCCGATAACCCGCATTCCCTGCTTTAATACGATTTGGGCACAGGCATTGAGTAATACTCCAATAAGAATCAAAGGGATATATCTATTCATTATAAACTCCAAAAACACCAAAAAATTACATATCAGAAAAAGTTAGAAAATAATAAATTCAAATCCGTTTTTGCCTGAAGAGTCTAAAAATTCAGGCTTCGGCAGGCGATTTTTTATCCTGTAATAAGCTTTTTGATCAATTATAAGGGCAATCTTTCTTTTTCCCCTGTCTTTACTCGCAATTTTATAGAATTTTCTATAATCCACCAGCCGGCCCGCAGCTTTTTTTTGATGAAGTCCATAATCCAGTTCTCCACTGTCCAGCATAAAAACATCAGAACGTTTCAAAAACCAGCACACTGCCCTAAGCGGCGTTGACGGTGAAAAAATAAGGGTATTTTTATTAATTTTCCTCATATTTTTCTGAATGAGTTCTCCTGGGCATTTTCTCAAAATTGTTTTATCCGGTAAAATAAAATTTACTGAAAAATAAAAAAACAGTGGGGCCGCAGCAAACAGAAGTATTTTTTTTGTACGGTCTGTGGTATTTAAACTTTTTTTAAGGACAAAAAAGAAAAGAATAAGCCCCGTAAAAAACAGAATCGCTTTCCACTGCATCTTATAGGCAAATGGGGCAAGGGATGCGATTATACCGGTTTGAAGAATGAAAAGCGCTATAATAAGAAGGCCTGCAATGCCCATCAGACAAAAAACACCTTTATCAAACCAATATGTCCTTTTACTGTCCAGATAATTTATGAGGCCAGTTGACAAAAGAATTCCCAGAGCAGGGAAACAGGGAAGAATATAGGTTAGTAATTTTCCTGAAGAAAAAGAAAATAAAAGAAACGGAAAGAAAAACCAGCACAGCGAGTATCTTAAAAGATGATTTTTAAGGCCTTTTTTTAGAAGGCCGGTAATGGATGCAGGAGTCAAAAAAATCCATGGGAAAAGTGCTGCAGGAAGAACCATGAAATAATAGAAAAAAGATTCCTTATGCTGGGCACTTTTGGAAAAGAATCGTTTTACATGTTCGTGCCAGAAAAAAAAATGCCAGAAATCCGGCGCCTTTAAATGAATAAGGACAGCCCAGGGTAGTATGACTAAAAGGGCTGTAAGGATTGGAATCCAAGATTCTGTAAAGATCATTTTATAGTTCTTTTCCCATGCAAGGAAAGGCACGATTATACAGATCGGAACGGCAAAAGCAAGAAACCCCTTTGTTAAAAAGGCAAATCCGCAAAAAATGCCCGACAGGACCAGATAGCTGTAAAAAGAACGAGGACTTTCTCTTTTTGACCAGCTGAAAAAATAGAATCCCAAGCAGGCTGTCAGGAAAAAAGAAAACATTCCGTCAAGCACACTAAATACTCCAAGTCCGTAAACCAGAAAAAATGTCAGATAAACGCTTGTCGCCAATATTCCCTTTCGCCTGCTGTCTAAGAAGATCGATGTTAAAAAAAAGACCATCAGAGCCGACAATCCCGCACTTATAGCAGAAAAAAAACGTACGGCAAATGCATTCTCACCAAACATTTTAATGGCAAGCCCGTTGAGCCAGTATCCCATTACCGGTTTCTCAAAGTAGACCAGACCATTTAAATGTGGGACAATCCAGTCTCCTTTAGTTATCATTTCTCTCGGAATCTCGGCATAGCGGACTTCATCGGGAATGACAAGAGGTCTCATGCCGAGGGGGAGAACATACAGGAGTAAAAAAAGCACGGAAATCATGAATATTGTTTTTTTCATTTTTTCAGTTCCCTTCGCATATTGGCCTGAATGGCAACTTTACCATGTCTGCCTTTTATTTCTTTGCTGACAACTCTGCTTAAACCTTTTGAAGAGAATTCTTTAATTAATTCGCTTAAAGGGAGTATGCGAATTTTCATGGATAGCGCTTGTCTGATAAAATTTTCAAACAGATTAAGACAGTGAATTCCCTCTGCTTCTGCATGTATAGTCAAAACATTGAGCTGACCTGGTTTTATCAATGAAAGAAGGTACTCATTGTAATTGATTTCGCAAATTCCCCGGCGACCGATAATTTCATCATAAGTTGGCAGGGTAACAGGAATTTGAGGTTGCTTTAAAATCCTGTTACCTGCCATTGGGAAAAAAATATGGGAGCCCCTTGTGTCGCTGTTATATAAAAATGGTAACCTTTCTTTAATTTCAAGAATTTCATCATTACATATCCAGCCGGGAGAAGCGGAGGAAACCGGTATTTTTCCGGTAATGGCTGCAAGACTTTCAAATCCTTTCTGCAGGGTATTAAAAATCTCACTGCGGTTCATTTTCAGTATGTGAGCCTGCCATTGATAATGATCCCAGGCATGAAGTCCTGTTTCATGGCCATCCATGGCAATGGAACGAATAATGCCCCTGCATTTTTTGCCGATAACAGGCCCTGGCAGAACAGTCCCTTTAAAAAGGATATCCCATCCATAAAGATTCGGGGCATTGGACCGCATCATTTTTTTTAAAAATTCAGGCTTTAAAAGCCTGAAGATGTGCCGCCCCATATTATCCGGGCCCACACAGAAAAAAAAAGAAGCTGTTACCCCATGCAAAGACAGAATTTTCTGCAGATTGGGAACACCAGTTTTTGTCCCCCTGTAAGTATCCACATCAATCCTCAGACCAAGAGTTGTTTCATGCATTTTTTTTATCTTTTACAGCCTGCTCTAAGAAAAAATCCAGGGTTTCCCTGATGGATTGTTCCATTTTTATATGGGGCTGCCAGCCCAGCAATTTTCCGGCATTGTCAATTCTTGGTATTCTATGCTGGACATCCTCATATCCTTTTCCGTAAAAAGAAAGGCTATCGGTTTCACGGATGCCTGCAAATGGTGGAAAATGGTGACGCATCGGATGTTTCTTAAACTCATCAATAAGTATTCGGGCAAGATTTTTTATGGAAGATTCATTGTCCGGATTACCTATATTGATAATTTTATGGTCGCAGCGGTTGTTTTTATTTTCAATGATTCGAAACAGGCATTCAACTCCGTCTTTGACATCTGTAAAACATCTTTTTTGCTCTCCGCCGTCAACAAGCTGAATGGGTGTGCCTTCAACAAGATTTAAAATCAGCTGGGTGATAACCCTTGAACTTCCGATACGTGCAGAGGAAAGACTGTCAAGTCTCGGGCCTACCCAGTTAAATGGCCTGAAAATTGTAAATTCCAGCCCTCCGGTCTCACCATAGGCATAAATTACCCTGTCGAGAAGCTGTTTACTGCACGAATATATCCAGCGCTGCTTTCTGATGGGACCTAAAATAAGTTTTGAATTGTCTTCATCAAAGGATTCATCATCGGACATTCCATACACCTCTGAAGTGGAGGGGAATAGAACCCGTTTTTTATATTTGGCGCAGTATCGGACTATACGAAGGTTTTCTTCAAAATCAAGTTCAAAAACTTTAAGGGGATTTCTATTTCAAGCTGTGCCATTGGACCGAGCTTCATGCCTTTTATCAGTTTAAGCTCCGCTGCAAGCTGGTTACCTGACATCAAAAGTCCTGATTCAACCTGACCTGAATTGATTTTCACGGCACCATGTGCGCAGGCTATTGTAAAAGGAGATGAAGAAAGGATGGTGCCGGGAGCTGCATCATGGAATTCTTCTGAAACAGACACATCCCAGAAAATAAGTTTTCTGTTGCATGCAAAGGAGAACGCTCCGGGATAAGGTCTGGTAACGGCTCTTACAAGATTTCTAATGACAGAAGGAGACAAATTCCAGTTTATCTCCCCGTCTGCAGGCTTTCTTTCCCCGAAATAAGAGGCAGCGGAAAGATCCTGTTTTACCCGGGGTGCTTTTCCTTCACTTATTAACGGTAAAGCAGCCTCCAACAGTTCCGGTACGGCTGCAGCGACTTTGAGATGAAGGGTTAACGCCGTATCATTATCTGAAATGTCAATTTCAGCCTGCGCAACTATATCCCCGTCATCGGGTCTGATGGTCATATGGTGTAAAGTGATACCTGTACTTTTCTCTCCGTTAACCAGTACCCAGTTGATGGGGCATCGACCCCGATATGCCGGCAGTTTCGAGCCATGCAGGTTGAAACATCCATGGGAAGGAATGTTCAATATTGTTTCTCCAAGAAGATTCCTGTAATAAAATGAAAAAATAATATCCGGTGCAATGGTTTTTATTTTTTCTTCCCACATGGGATGATTTACATCTTCCGGAGCATATACGGGAATATTTTTTTCAGCACAAAGATCTGCTACAGACTCAAACCATATATTTTCATTTTTATTATCAATATGGGTAAAAACAGCGGCAATTTTAAATTTATTTTTTAAAAGAGTCTTAATTCCGACACAGCCTATATTATGATAGGCAAAAACGACTATTTTCATAATTTCATACCCTCTACTTTTTTTAAAATTTTCGATCCTTAGATTATATCCAAAATATTGTACCGGGGTCTTGCCCTGACATCGTTATATATCCGTCCGATGTATTCACCAAGAAGCCCAAAGGCAATAAATTGAGAACCTACAAAGACAAAAAGCAGTGCAAATAAGGTAAACATCCCATCTGCAGCCCAAACAGAACCGAAGATGATTCGCATTACCATGAGAAAAACACCGAGACCGACACCCAAAAAAGACAGCAGACCGCCAATAATGCTTAAGAGCCTTAATGGAAAGGTTGTCATACAGGTAAGCAGATCAAACTGAAGCGATATTAATTTAAAAAGGCTATATTTTGAATTACCGTTTCTGCGCTCCTCATGCTTAACAATAATTTCCGTTGTAGAACCGGCGAAATAGTTAGCAAGAATGGGAATAAAAGTGCTTCTTTCCGGGCATTTAAGGACAGTATTTATAATATGTTTTTTATATGCCCTTAACATGCATCCGTAGTCATGCATTTTCACACCTGTAGCCATCTGCACAGTTTTATTGATGATAAAAGACGATATTTTCCTGAAAGCAGTGTCCTGTCTTTTTTCTCTGACACTTCCCACCACGTCATAGCCGAGCTGAATTTGCTGAACAAGATTCGGTATCTCTTCAGGAGGATTCTGAAGATCAGCATCAAGGGTGACGATAATATCTCCCTTTGCCTGTTCAAACCCTGCCATTACTGCAGAATGCTGACCATAATTTCTGTTGAGAATTACACCCTTTATTAAACCTTGATTTTCAGTGGCTGCATTTTTAATCTTTACTGCAGAATTATCTTTGCTGCCATCATCAATGAGGATTATCTCAAAGAGAAAGTTCATTTCCTTGCAGGTTTTAAGGCATCTGGCAATAAGTTCATCCAGATTTTTTTCTTCATTGAATACCGGAATTACAATTGATATAAGTTCATTCTTCTTCATTTTGTGAGCACCTTTTTTATCGTGTTGACTACGTGATGAACATCATCGGGTGTCATGTCCGGGAAAAGAGGTAAAGACAGAATTCTTTTTGAATTCCATTCTGTATTAAAAAGTGAATCCGGGGGAATGATAAGATTGTTTTTATAATATTTATGGAGATGAACCGCTTTGAAATGAAGACCCGTTCCAATATTATTTTCCTTTAAAGCCTCCATAAATTTTTTCCTTGTCATCATTGCCCTGTCAACATCAAGGCGTACAATGAAAAGATGCCATGAATGTCTGACATCATAACCTTCAGGAATTGAAAGAGGTATGATTTCATCAATATCCCTTAAAAGTTCAAGGTAGAGATGTGCAAGGGATTCTCTTTTTTTATTAAATTCTTCGATCCTGTTTAACTGGGAAATACCAAGGGCAGCCAGAATATCAGGCAGGTTGTATTTATATCCCGGTTCAATAACCTCTGCCATGGGAAGCCTTCCCTGGACAGTCCTGTCATAGGAATCTATCCCAAGTCCGTGAAATTTGAGTCTTTGAATTTTCTCCATGATCAGGTCATCATCGGAACAAACCATTCCACCTTCTCCGGTTGTAATATTTTTAATGGGATGGAAAGAGAAAATACAGGTTCCCTGCGATCCTGTTTTTTTACCCCTATACAGGGTACCAAGTGCATGTGCTGCATCTTCTATAAGTACAATATCATGTTCGTCTGCAAAATCTCGTAAAGGGTCCATATCAACTGGTGCACCTGCGAAATGGACAGGAATTATCATTTTTACTTTTTCTGAAAAACATTTTTCCACTGTTTTCCGGTTAATCATCAGCGTATCTCTGTCAATATCTGCAAATACAGGTGTTGCCCCTGCCATGGTAATAAGATTAACAGTTGATACCCATGTCATGGATGGTGTGATAACCTTGTCACCTTTTCCAATACCATGAGCTTTTAGTATAAGATGCATGCCCGCAGTGGCAGAACTTAAGGCTATAGCATTGTCACACCCCGTATATTCACAGAATTTCTTTTCAAATTCAGCATTTTTGGATCCTGTTGTTATCCAGCCGGATTTCAGAACCGCAGTTACAGCAGCAATATCTTCTGAGCTGATGGAAGGTGTTGAAAAAGGTAGAAACCTGTTTGACTTGACTTTTTTTTCTTTTTTATGGCATTTTTTCATTCACATTACCTGTAATTCCTTGGGCAGAACCTGTACTAATCCGGATACATATCATTATGGTTATTAAATGTTTAAGAAACCGTAATTTTAAATTACAACGGCATTATACTCATTAAAGATTACATGAAAATGAATGGGCTGCTAATACCTGCCGTAAAATCAAATAAAAAAACAATAACGGCTATCCTTTTATAAAATTTTCGATCCTTATTGCAGTTGCAGCAAAACGGCAATATAAAAAGATATATTTCCTTTGTTCATTTTGTTTTAATGATGATAGATATATAATTTATTTTTTGAGGCATTGTAACGCAGTTCAGATTTGCCTCATGGCAGTTATTTAACAAATGATGGCAGGTGATAATGTTAACAAATTTGAATGTAAGGATTTTTCAATGGATTCATGCCGGTGCAGGCTGCAATTATGTTGTGGACAGCGTTGCTGTTTTTTTTGCCCTGGGCGGGCCGTGGATAATGGTTGCCATGTTCTTTGTTTCATGGTTTTTTGTAAATCAGAATAAAAAAATTTTCTTTTTGGAAGCGTTGTGGGCGGCAGTTACAGGGTTAATGTTCAACCAGATAATTGGCCTTTTTTATTTTCATCCACGACCATTCATGCAAGGGCTTTGCAAACCGCTTTTTTTCCATGTTGCTGAGACCTCTTTCCCCAGCGATCATGCCTCATTGCTGTTTGCCGCTGCATTTTATCTGCTGATGTATAGACGGTTGATGTATTACGGAATTTTCCTTTTTGCCGTTGCCATACTCACAGCGTGGGGCAGGGTGTACTGCGGTGTACATTTTCCCTTTGATATGGCTGGCAGTTTGGTTGTGGGGTTTGTCAGTGCTGGATTGATACGCGTGATCAGAGGATCACTTCATCATTTTAACGATAAACTTATTTTTGTAAGTGATAAATTGACCTGCCGGATCGCAGGAATGTTTAAATCAAATGGAACATAATAAAACATAATGCATATATTTCATATTAATGAACTGCTGAAACTTATCACCTGCCATACGGATCTGGCCTATATCGTGATTCTGCTTGTTTCCTTTTCAGAGTCCCTTGCCGTAGTCGGTTTAATTGTTCCGGGAACGTTGATCATGTTCGGGATAGGAGCAATTGTGTCCACAGGAAGCCTGGACCTGACAGCTGTGTTGGCTCTCGCCGCAGTGGGGGCTGTTGCAGGAGATGGTGTCAGTTACTGGCTGGGGCACCACTATAAAAATCATCTTCAGCAGATATGGCCGTTTTCACGGCATCCTGGTCTGCTTAACAAAGGAATTGCTTTTTTTGAATCACATGGCGGAAAAAGTGTGCTTTTCGGCCGTTTTGTAGGACCTGTACGCCCGGTTATTCCGGTTGTTGCAGGAATGATGGGCATGAAACCGCTGCATTTTTCCGTGGTAAACGTACTTTCAGCCATTGGCTGGGCTTTATTTTTTATTTTACCGGGATTTTTCCTTGGAACTTCCCTTGCAGTGGCGGGAGCTGTGAGTGCACGCCTTGCCATTCTCGGTTTTATCCTGTTTTGTGCCATATGGATTTTTCTGTGGCTTGGACGGAAACTGGCATGGGAGCTGAGCCAGAGAGGGTCGGTTTTTTTTGCTTCATTCATGGACTGGCTGGCATCTGATAAAACCGTGCATGGCACGTTGATTCCTGTAAAAAAGTTTTTTTCCTATCTTTTTCTCCGCCGGCAGGGTGAGGAATTATTCACGGGGTTTCTTATCATATTGTTTTTCCTGACCTGCTGGGGATTTCTCGGAGTTTTACAGGATGTCATCAGTAAAGATCCACTGGTTCTGGCAGATCATGCAGTGTACAATTTTTTCCAGTCCCTTCGGACCCCGTGGGCAGATAATTTTTTTGTTTTCATAACGGAATTCGGGGATTTTTTTGTTAATTTCTGCCTTTTTTGCGCTGTTTTAATTGTGCTTGCCGTAAAACGCTGCTATCGCACCGCTGTTTTCTGGACTTTAACCATAGCAGGGGGTTTTGCAGGTGTTCAGCTTCTTAAATATCTGATCAGATTATCCCGGCCTGTTGCGGTTTATAATGGTGTTTCAATCTTTGGATTTCCAAGCTCTCATACAGCCATGGGGGTGATTTTGTACGGATTTATTGTACTCATGCTGACAAAAGATATGAATGCAGTGGTACGCTGGAAATCGTTTGCCACAATACTTTTAATTTCCTTTGCCATATCAATTTCCAGGCTTTATCTTGGTGTAAGCTGGCTTTCCGATGTTCTTGGAGGATTTTTCATCGGAACGAGCCTGGTTGTCCTTTCAGGAATTGAGTGGTTTAGAAATCCCGCTGACAAAATACCCGAAGTTCTGCTTGGAATTACGGTTGTGCTTGTTGTCGTTGCTGCAGGGGGATGGCATATAGCAGGGCATCATGAAAAAGATCTTGCCTTTTATGCACCCCGTCATCAAATAAAAACCATGAAATCAGCTGCATGGTCAGACAGAGGATGGGAAAAAATTCCTGCCTGGAAATTTGATATTGAAGGAGAGAGAAAGCAGCCTTTAACGCTCCAGTTTGCAGGCTCTTTAAACGATCTTGCAAAAAACCTGCGCACTGCAGGCTGGTACTATCCTTTGCCCATGAATCTGAAAAACTTTCTTGGTATATTTTCACCCCATGTATCCATAGACCAGTTTCCGGTGTTGCCCCATCTGCATTCCGGCCTTTTTGACAGCCTTCGCCTTGTTTATCACAAAACCGGCAGTTCCACCCGCTGGGTGCTGAGACTCTGGCCTTCCGATTTCAGGATCATAACTGCAAAAGGGATAAGCATACCTCTTTTTGCGGGAACAATAGAGGAACAGAAATTCCGCCATCTTACGGGATTAATCACAGCTGCAATGGATACGGGTAACTATGATTCTTCCGCTGCCGGGGTTAAAGTTATACTGAAAAAACGATTTACTGTTAAAACAGTCATGCGGTCAGGCAGTGTGCTTAAAGCGGATAAAAATAATTTGCGATGGAAGGGCATGGTTCTGCTTGTATGGCGGAGATGAAATTTTATTTTTCAACTGGTTTTAAAAATAATTTTTTTCAATTGATCGTTGTTGAGGTTGGGGGTGATTGCAGCTGTTGTAGTGGTGACCCGGAAAATTAAAAGTTGCTTATGACAGGAATTCAGGAGTGAGGCAGAACCGGACTTTGGTCCGCATTTACCTTTGACAGAATATTTCGGAGGCCAGGTGCTGAATTAACGGAATGGAAAATGTTTTTAAACTTGGTTCCGGGAATTTATAAAACAATTGTGACCCTGCATGTGAAATCAGCAGATCCTTTTGAATTACGCGTATTTTTTTTTGATATTCCTTCCCTGCATTTGATCCGGTATTAAGGGCTTTAATGATTGCCTTTGCAGCGTATTGACCGCTTTTA
>WGCX01000013.1 GCA_015493575.1 Desulfobacteraceae bacterium
GAAATTTTTTCAAAACGGGGGTCAGGCTTTTCTTATTCGTTGTTATCAAACTATAAATATATGTTAACCTCAAAAGTTGAGATAATGACAATAAGGAAAGCCTGACCCTCTTAAATCTTTAATGTTCGATAAAAACTTGATAATCGAGTTATAATAACGCAGTAATATACTGCAAATTAGCCGTTCCGGTGAAGTTAAAAAACAGGAAACTTTAGATGTTAAACTAATAGATTCCAAATTTTTAAAAGGAGATTTTATGAGAAAGAAAGTTTTATTTTTATGTTTTATTTTTATGTTTTCCTTTACAACATTGTCTTTTGCAACATCAGATTACTTGGGAAGCACTTTTTTTGGAACTGATTCAAAAGACTCTATTTCATTTTTAAAAGTAGCTCCAAATGGTGATATTTATGTGGCTGGTGTAATAGGAAATTTACAATTAAATAACATAAACGGATTTGACACAGATTATAACAGTACTGCAGAAAAGTTGGCTTTTGTAGCAAGGTTTGACAGCAATTTAACAACTTTGAAAAATTTCACATATATTGGAGATTCATATTCTTATCCGTTTGATTTTAAAATCTCATCTGACGGAGATATATACATACTTACTTTTCCTTTTAATTTTGATGTTGAAAATATCAACGGATATAATACAACTTTTTCAAACTCAGGTAGTATGTTAATAAGGTTTGACAGTAGTCTAAATATGAAAAATTACACTTATTTAAAGCATATTGATAATTCTGATTATGTTCCCAATTTCAGTACATTTATTTTTGATAGTAACAATGATATAATTATCGGAGGGTCAATTTATGATGATGCAGCTGATGGAGCTCTTCACTATAAAGGCATTTTAGCAAAATTTTCAAAGGATCTAACAACATTTAAGGGCTATAATAAATATGCTGAAAATAGCTCAATATCAAAGATGGTAATTAACAACAATGCTGAACTGATAGTCACAGGATCGTATAATACACCTTCAAGTTTTACAACCAATCAAACAACCTTTTTAACAGGAGAACAATTAAATAATCAATCAGGAATTTATATTTCTAAGTTTGATTCAAATTTAAATATTACAAAAACAGTTTTAGTGACATCCGGAAGCGGAGGTGACATTACTTTTGATAATGACGACAATATATATATGTCAATAAGAACAAACAGCAGTTATTTTGTCAGTGACTCATCGGAAAAACCTGTTATATTAAAAATAGACAATAACCTTTCTTCAATAGAAAACTTTTACACAATAAATTTTTCAATAGGAGATTATGTTAATAATATAAAATTTAAAAATGACAAATTATACGTTACAGGTGCAACATTTCAAACATCAGGTACAAACTTTCCTTTTACAACCGGAGCGTGGCAACCTGAATCTTTTTCTCACTCTGTGGGTATGATTTTAGTAATGAATAGAGATCTATCAAAATTGGATTATGCTACTGTTATAGGCGGCTCTTATGGAGCAGATACCATTAACGGTATGGATATCACAAACGATAATATTTTATTTGTCGGCGGATATGCTCAAACTGCAAATTTCCCTACATCCGAAGGTGTTTATCAAGAAACCTGTGCAAAAGGTATTGGAGGAAGCTGCTACGATGCATTCATAGGTAAATTTAATCCTTCTGCTGTTAGTCAAACAACTACCACCAATCTTCAGGTTGAAACTAACGGGACTCATGTTAAAATGTCATGGGATAATGTAGCTGACTATACCGGTTATATCCTTTATTATGCTCCTTATCCTTATGAAGGTGAACAAACAATAGGGTCAATTGATTTGGGAAATGTAAATTCTCTTGAGGTAAATTTGCCAATCGGGTCTGCTTTTTATACAGCAATTTTACCTTATAATGAAATAAAAGAATATGGTAGTTTTTCTAATGTTAAACTTATTAACATTGATTAGTTTTAAAGAAATGCTAAATGTTTTCAGATAGCAACATAAGTAATAAAATTGTATTTACATCCTATAAAACATTTTTCTTTTTTTGATGAATACTCTGGGATTCAAATACTCAAAACGTCTTGTACCCCGATCTTAGGGAACTTCTAAAAAATAATTTACGCATCCTGTTTGCCCCTTTTGCCCGTTTTTTCTGTTGTGATGACAGGCGCATAGTTCGGCTATGCATCTGTCATCACAACTTCGCACCTGCCTTGAATTAGGATCGAAAATTTTATAAGTTGAACGAAATTGCTTGTCTTCTTTTCCCCATCTACTTCGTTGCATCAAAGGCAAAAATACGTTGAGTATGCAACCTTTAATGCGCCTTGTATATGGGGTAAGAATTCTGCGCTATTTCTGTTTAACTTATTTCATCTCCGATCCTTAAGAAAAATCTTATTTTAGAACTGGCGAAGAAAATCCATGTCTCTTGCCTGGGAATTTTTTGTTCCGATTATAAGGATCTCGACCCGTTTTCCCTTTAAATTCCTGAAATATAACCGGCCATTGTATGCAAAAAGGACCTCAAAAAAAGTGTTTTTATCCTTTTTCCCTGAAAACACCTTACGTTTGATTATAACTTTATCCACATTCCGGTTGAGTTGGTGGATGATTTCTTCAGCTTTGATCTTTTGATTATCGTTCAGTTCAAAAAAACCAGTCAGGGCGCGCCTGTTCATATCTACATTTTTATAAAGGGCGGCAAAGCGTTTTGAAGCAAGATCAAATTCTCCGCGTTTTCCTCCTTTTCCTTTTCTTCTCTCATATCTGATAACCTGCTGCTTTAAATTCTCTATTTCCTGTTCCTTGGCTTTCTGCATGGCTATATTTTTATTCAAATTTTTTTCAAGATGATCAATTTCGTTAATCATCTCATCTTCATTGATCCTTGCCTTTCTTAATTCTTTTGATTGCTCGGTTTTTGCAGCATTAAGTTTTTCAATGAGTTCCCTGCGCTGTTTTTCAAGATCCTGTAAAGATTTTTCACTTATTTCATGATCTTTTTTAAGTTTTTGTTCTTCAGCTTTAAATTTTAAAATCATCTCCCCCTGGGAACGGTACCTGCGCAGCATTTTTTCACGGGTTTTAACAATTATAAATAAAATAATAAACGCGCAGGTAAAATATAAAAACAGAATAAGGAATGAAGCAGGTGAAATGTACCCGGGGCGTATTACAACAAAAACTCTGCGTTTTTCATGGAGCAGCTTAAAATTTTTCACTGCTATGTCAGAATAGTTCCATAGTCCGGTGTTGTCCCCTGAACCGGCACCGGGAGCATCATAGGAAGGATAAACAATTTCTCCGTTTTCTGAAGTGATGAGAATATTGAGCTTCAGATTAAAGAACTTAATCCCCCAGTCATGCTTTAACAGTTTTTTTATATTCTGACTCACAGCATCTTTAAAACGTATACTCCCATTAAAAAGAGGCGCAGTCGCCCCTATATAGTGATTTTCGATTTTTTCCTGGTAAACAGAGCCGAGATAATAGTTCATTAAATTTAATGTTCCCAGGTGACACAACAGCACAATACCAAAAGTCAGCAGTATGTATTTAAACTTCAGGTTTGAGTAAATGGTTTTTTTAAAAAATAAATTCAATTTAACTCCGGTTGAAAATAATCACCAAACTCTCCAAGCTTTTTGATTTGATTTTGTCCTTCAATCAGGGTACTATTCATTTTAACGAGTCTCCTGTCTTTGATTAAAGACATATATATTATAGATAGTGAGTCTTGTCAATATTTTTAATGATTTCAATCTGTTAAATTGTAACCCATGTGCCTGCCTCAATTTTTTGTTTTTTATTACAGAAATTCAGGGGTAAGGCACTGATTAAAGATATGAAATACCGTCAACACGTTTGGTGCTGATCTTTGAGAGTGGATAGTCTCTGGTTTTTTGCTGTTTTTAGAAGGAAAAATCAAAAGAATCATCTGGACTCTAATTTGTTCAGGTTTAAGATATCTATATGGTCCAAAAGAACCTGCATGGGAGGATTTATGCGTTATCATTACCGTTTTACGATTGCTGCCGTACTGTTTGTTACTTTTTTTTCCTTAACTGCCATGGGCTGTAAAACGGATAAAGAAAAACTTGCCATGCATATTGAACAGGGCCAGAAATATATCGCTTCCGAAGAGTACAATAAGGCCGAGATAGAATTTAAGAATGCTTTAAAACTAAATCCTGAAGATGTTCTTGCATGGTTCAAGCTCGGGGAGATTTCCATGAAGCTTGGAAAGCCCGGGGCTGCTTTCCAGGCATATTCAAAAGTGGAGTCCCTGGATCCTGACAATATAGATGCTCTGCTTAAACTGGCCGGATTTTTTTTGCTTGGAAAACAGGTGAGCAAGGCTAAGCTTAAAATTGAAAAAATTCTTGAAAAGGAACCTGACAACAAAGACGCTCTTTTTCTCAAAGCCCAGATTTTAACCCGGGAGAAAAAATTTACAACAGCTGCCACACTGTTTAAAAGGGTTATTGACCAGGATCCTGAAAATATCCCGGCGCTTCAGGGGCTTGCCAGAATTAAAAGTCTTTCCGGAAAATTTGATGAGGCGGAAAAACTGCTGCTAAAGGCTGTTAATATAAATCCTGTTGCTATCCAGCCAAGACTTGTCCTTGTAAGTTATTATATAAGCCGGAAAAATCTGGAAAAAGCAAAGGCTCAGCTCCTAACTGCTTCAGACAAAAACCCGGAAAATTTTGATCTGAAAATTATACTCGGTACCTTTTATTTCAGGATGAGAAAGGAAAAAGCTGCGGAAAAAGCCTATCTTGAAGCTATAAAAATAGCACCTGAAGCCATGAAGCCCTATATGACTGCAGCCGGTTTTTACGAAATAATCTCCAGGAAGAAAAAGGCTCTTGAAATGTACAAAAAAGCCATGGAGATTAAGCCTGACAGCATGATAGTGAAAAATTCCCTTGCAAGGTTTTACTATAAAAACAGGAATATCAAGGATGCAGAAAAGCTTGTGCAGGAGATATTGAAAGCAAGGCCGAAATTTTTTGCCACGAGAATGCTCAAAAGTGAAATCCTCGTGTACAAAAAAAAGTTTGATCAGGCTCTTAAACTTTTGATGGATCTTGCCAAAGAGGAACCAAAGGCTGCCAGAATTTATTATTTTCAGGGACTCTGCCACATAGGACTTGGGCATTATGATCAGGCAAGCGCATCAATAAGCAGGGCTCTTGATATCTCTCCCAATTATTTCAAGGCCCGTCTTCTCCTTGCTGATATTTATTATCATCAGCGTTCCTTTGATCTTGCTCAGAGTGAAGCTGCCAAAGCACTTAAAATGAATCCTTCCAGCTACCGTGCCGCGATGATTTCAGCTAATTCATATCTTAATACCGGGAAAATAGAGGAGGCTCAAAAAGGATTTGAGACTCTTATCAAACTTCAGCCTGACAATCCTGCGGGATTCTACCGCATGGGACTTTTAAAATCTGTTATTGGAAAATATGACGAGTCTGATAAATATCTAAAAGCTGCATATGCAAAGAACAATAAACTCATGGATGTGTTCACCATTCTTGTCCGGAATGCTGTTGTTCAGAAAAAATTCGAAAAAGCCCATAAATTATGTGCAGACCAACTTTTAATTTTTAAAGATAAACCGGCCGTTGCAGCCCTTATCTACTCTATTCAGGCAGGTGTATTCCTTGCTGAAAAAAAGCTTGATAAAGCCAGGAATTCCTATGCAGAAGCCATGAAAGCCAACCCGGATTATCTTGCACCATATCTTGCAATGGCCCGAATTTATCTTGCTGAAAAGAAAAAGGACAAAGCTGTGGGTGAATATGAGAAACTGCTTGAAAAAAATTCGAAACTGGCCATGCCCCACATGATGCTTGGAACTATTTTTGATATGGACAAAAACTTTGTCAAGGCGGAAAAGCAGTACCGCATGGCCCTTAAAATAAACCCAGATTATGCCCCGGCTGCCAATAATCTTGCATATCTTCTTGCAGAAAAAACCGACAAGTATGACGAAGCCCTGGAACTTGCCAGAACGGCAAAGGCAAAACTTTCCAATGATCCGGAAGTAATGGATACCCTGGGATGGGTTTATTACAAAAAAGGGCTTTATGACAATGCAATCAGCGAATTTCTCGACTGCCTGAAAAAACTTACCAACAACCCCATGGTCAACTATCATCTCGGACTTGCCTATTATAAAAAAGGTGAAAAATCCAGGGCAATAAAGGCCCTTTCCACAGCTATCAAGCTTAGTCCGGATTTTAAAGGTTCAGCAAAGGCCAAAGCGATTATTGCAGAACTTAAGGGAAAGTAGAAGCCCGCTTTCTCGCCTTTTTTCTTAATTCCTGTCAAAAAAACCCCAAGTAATTTAAGGAAATGTAAATGAACTGCCGGCATCGCCTGTTTCAGGACATTTTCAAAGGCATTAAAAGATATATTGCATTACCATCTTTAGCAGCTCGTTTCTCGTGGGCGGCAAGCGGCGCTTTTCTGCAAAAGTTCCTGTATAGCCTGGCAGAGGGCTTCTGTCTTCATCTATAATTTTTTGACCAGATTCCGGTACTGCCTGGTGTTTAAAATTCTGTTTTTTGTTATTTTTTTCTTGACATGGAAACTATGATATGGCTAAGACATGGCTATGAAATAGATACAAAGGACACAATATCAAGCTATATTAAGGAAAGAGGAATAAGAAAAAATTTTAGTTTTTTACAACCTGCTGATTGAAAAGCCGCTCAAACGCCGGGTATCTGAAATAAAGGAGGAAAAAATTGTAATGTCAGAAAAAATTTATTTTAACTTTCAAGGCCCGTGGTCAGATGCCGCAACAGAACTTTTATGTTCTGATACCGGAAGCTGGCGAACAGAAAGGCCTGTACTTGATGAAGAAAAATGCATTCTATGCGGTTTCTGCGCCATGTACTGTCCCATCCAGTGTATTGAAATGAAAGGCCAGTTTTTTCATTCCGATCTTAATTTCTGCAAGGGGTGCGGCGTATGTGCAAGAGAATGTCCAAAAAAAGCCATTTCCATGGTTCCGGAGGGAGAATTTAAATGAACATGAATTCGGAAAAATCTGAACTTAAAGTTATAACGGGAAACGGTGCAGCAGCCATCAGCGCTGTCCTCTGCCGTCCCGATGTTGTTGCCGCATACCCAATTACCCCCCAGACAGAAATCATTGAAAAATTATCCCATTACCATGCAACGGGCAGGCTTGACGCTGAAATGGTAACAGTTGACGGCGAGAACTCCGCCATGAACACGGTTACTGCAGCCTCTGCTGCGGGAGCAAGGGTTTTTACTGCAACATCCTCCTGGGGCCTGGTTTTCATGTATGATGCGGTTCTTGCAGCATCAGGGGCAAGAGCTCCCGTTGTAATGGTCAACGTAAACAGGGAAACTCCAGGAATTATAGCAGTTTCTGCGGGTCAGCAGGACATGATAAGCATCAGGGACTGCGGATGGATATTTCTCATTGCAGAAGACAGCCAGGAAATTCTTGATCTTGTTATAATGGCCTATCGTCTTGCGGAAGATTACGATATTCAGGTACCTGTCATGGTTCACTATGACGGGTTTTATCTTTCCTATATGGCTGAGCGGGTTGAAGTGCCTTCACAGAAAAGCGTTGATGATTTTCTTGCTGTTTTAAAAACCCAGCCGGAAAGAACAAAACTTGTTCCGGGACAGAAACTTGGCTGTGGTGCTCATGGTATTCTCGAAGGTTATGTGGAATTAAGACATAAGCACTGTGCGGCAATGGAAAGGGCAAAGGATAAATTTGAAGAGATCAGTCTTGATTTTGAAAAACAATTTAACAGAAGCTATGGCGGACAGATAGAAGAGTACAGGCTTGATGATGCGGAAATTGTTCTTGTTGCATCGGGCAGCATGTGCGGCACTATAAAAACCGTTATTGACGAGCAAAGGGAAAAAGGGCTTAAAATAGGACTTTTAAGGATCAGGATGTTCCGTCCCTTTCCAAGTGAGAAAATAATTAAAGCACTTAAAGGCAAAAAATGTGCAGGTGTTGTTGACCGCAGCATCTGTTTCGGATTTAAGCCGGGTCCCATGTGTGTGGAATTGAAATCTTTTTCAAGGGAACTTGGGGATTTGAAAATTTTAAGTTTTATCGACGGTATTGCAAATACAGATATTACAAAAATAAATGTGGAAAAAATGATATCCATGACAATTGCAGGTGCAAAGGGAGAGAATGTTCCGGAAGTTACATGGATTTCATATGACAAAGACCTAAAGGAGTGCTGATATGGCTGATAAAAAAAAGAAAAAAAGACTTTCAAAGGTTTTTGATTATTTAAAATATGAAGATCCCTTTGCCAAAGGTGTATCATTCTGCGCAGGATGCCCTCTGGAACGATTAGTCAGATTTGTTCCCCAGGTTATGGGAAATGATATTGTGATAACGGGAACTCCTTCATGTTCAGCTCCTGTACTCCTCGGTCAGAACGGAAAATCATGGCATAAACTGTCATACTACGGAACGTTAATGACCGGTGCCGCATCCAATGCCACAGGACTTGCAAGGTACTATAAAAGAGCGGGGATTGATGGAACCGTTGTATGTTTTAACGGAGACGGGACTGCAGCTGATATTGGCTTTGGTAATCTTTCAGGGGCTGCAGAGAGAAATGAGCCCTTTGTATATATCTGTTATGATAATGAAGGATATATGAATACAGGTATCCAGAAGAGCAGTACAACGCCCTTTGGAGCCAAAACAACAACAACTCCTGTGGGGTCCAATGAAAGGGGAAAAAATTTAAGAAGAAAAAACTTAGGCCTTTTGCTTGCCATGCACAAGATCCCCTATGCTGCCACTGCCACTTTGAGCAACCTTGAAGATTTTGCAAAAAAATTGCTCAAGGCAAAGGAGATAAGTAAGAAGGGTTTCTGCTTTTTACATATTTTTTCTCCATGTCCCACGGGATGGGGAATGCCAACAGATACGGGTATTGAAGTGTGCAGAAAAGCTGTACAGACTAACTATTTTCCGCTCTGGGAAGCAGAAAACGGGAAATTCTCTTTTACAAAAGAAGTTAAAAAGCCAAAACCCATAAAAGAGTATGTAAAACTTGTAAAAAAATTCAGCCATCTCACTGAAGAAGAAATTGAAGTACTGCAGAAAGATGTTGATTATGAGTATGCCGTGTTAAAGCAGCTTAGTTTATTAGATCAGGAGTGTCCTTTACCGGATTGATAACTCATTTTATGATATAACGGCCATGAGGCCGATCTGAACTGCGTTACAGCGCCACTCAACGAACATGGAAAGAGTACTTGTTCATTTATCAAAAATGAGCTCTTTTTTATAAAAAAAAGAAAATAAGGAAGGTGATTATATGATTGAGGTTAGGTTTCACGGAAGAGGAGGACAGGGCGCTGTCACAGCTTCCCGGATTCTTGCAAATGCCTTTGTAAGAACAGGAAAATACGGTGCGAGTTTTCCAATGTTTGGTTTTGAACGAAGGGGGGCTCCGGTTACGGCGTTTGGACGTTTCAGCGATACTCCGGTCCGGGAAAAAACCCAGATTTATAATCCGGATATTCTCGTTGTTCTGGATCCGGCACAGAGACAGTCTCCCGCAGTGTTTAAAGGGCTTGTTGCAGAAGGTGTCATGGTGCTCAACGACGATGAAAAGCCCCTTGAACATCCAGATAAAAATCTTGAAAAAGTTGGTATTGTGGATGCAGACAAAATTGCAATTGAAGAAATTGGGTTTGCAATGCCAAACACATGCATTATAGGAGCTTTTGCTGCAACAACAGGGCTTATAGAACTTGACCCTGTACTTGAAAGCCTTGGAGATTATTTTGGAGGTAAAAAACTTGAGGCTAATATAAGATGTGCAAAAAGAGGTTTTAAAGAGGTTGAGGTCTTTAATTTTGCATAATCGCCGTGATACGGATCTACGGATCTGGAATTTATTTTTGGATTCGCCTGCAACAAAATGTGAAAAGGGTATTATGCCGCCCCCTGCGGTTGGTCGATCCATCCCGGGACCGTCGGCGGCCGTTTTGCCCTGCCGGTCTAAAGCGCAGGAACTGCGGTCAGATATGTCCTCAAACAGCCTGCGCTTCTTAACGCCCGGCAGGGCAAAACGGCTGATCGCCTTTGGGTCCTGATGGGATGGATCGACCAACCGCAGGGAGCTCTGCTGCTGACTCTTTGAGCAGCATTTCCATTTAAACGGCCATGAGGCCGATCTGGTGATTCTCAGATGGCTTTAAAGGATCAAAAATTTTTACAAATGCAGGGCCGCAGGCGCGAAGCCAACTTTAATAGATAAAGGTACTTTTAAAGGAGTTTTTTATAACCGCCATGAGGCGGATCTGGATTGTCCCAGATTTGCCTTACAA
>WGCX01000014.1 GCA_015493575.1 Desulfobacteraceae bacterium
CCCTTATTCCTGATATATTGTGCTAACATGGCGGTCTCCTCATGCTGAATAATGTTATGATAAAGCCGTTCCTGTTCCTGCTCGGTTATCTGGGCATAAATATCAATAAAATCCACATATTTATCAAAAAGCATACCGGAAACAAGTTGAAATAATCCTGAATATGCATGCCTTATTACTTCCATTCGTTCATCTTGTCTGTAATTCATTTTCGGTAATAATATTTTAACCACAGGATTATCTATATTGTAATAATCCCGTGCATTGAAGTCAAACAATTTGAAAAACATATATTCAAAATGAAAAAACAGCCGATCATTTAATTGCGTATGAAGTTTACGGATAACATCTTTGCGCCAGTGTGTGCGGTCGGTAAATAACACCATTGGTATTACCAGCGCCCTGGGATATTCTTCCATCATATCAGTTGTATAACGTAATAATTTATAAATTGAGAATTTGGACTTATCTTCCTGAAATTCAACTATCCACAAGAGAAGCTGCTGATTTTCAAAAATAAATAAAACAGGCATATCAAGTACCAAACCATGATCAGAGAGTTTCCTCTTGCGCGGTTCCTGCCGGATAAATTTCACTTGTCTAACCTGTCCCCAATTTTGCTGTGCCTCGGGGAAAAATAATTTCAGAGTTTCATTGGGAAAATCCAAAACAATATTTTTAAAATTATTATCATGTGATTGCCTTGTCATAATCAATAATCCTTTTCTAATTTTAATCCTGACACCAAAATTATCCCCAGCAAGGTATCCTCTGCACTGATTTTTCCGTTCTTTTGATGCTTCTATATTTGCTGGAAGCCTTTGTCGAAAAGGACATATGTAAAGGTACATGTTACAAAGCCAGCAAATGGATTCATCTACCTTATTGCTTTGGGATATAATTCACAGTGGATTGCCCTTTGAGATCCGCATCTGAAGAAATGATTTTGCAATTATGGACTCGCGATATGGCAACGATAATGGCATCTGCCATGGCTAACTTTTCCTGTAGAGCAACATCCGCAGCAACGAGTGCAAGATCGCCGTCAAGTGGTATTATTGTGGACTTTTTCATATACCCGGCAGCGAGCAATGCCTTGTCTTCACCGACCTCTCTTTTAAGAATTTTATAGACCTCGTAAAGAATGATCGCGGGCATTAATATGTTGTCCGGGGATGCAATATACTCTTTATATTGGTCAGCCAGCTTGCCATCAGTAAACCATTCTAACCAGCCGCAAGAGTCAACAATAATCATGTAAAACGATCCTTTTTTACCCGGTAGTCATCTGTGATGGCGCCAGCGGCAATGCCCCTTAACTCATCAAGAGACGTATGAGGGATCAGAATGAGCATTTTGTTCTTTTCTATGACTGTCAGCTTTTGTCTCGGCTTGAGGTTAAGATGTTCTCTAACCGGTTTGGGGATGACTACCTGATATTTACTGGATATAGTTGTCTGCATAATATTCTCCTTTTTGTGTATCGATGCAGCCATTGTAAAATTTTTATCAGAGAATGTCAATAAATCAGATTACAGGCAGATTTTTGTCGTTCTTTTGATTTTTCTTTAATTCCAGCACCTCTCCCACAACACCCACCACAAGACAATAATAAACAACAACGGCGGTCTGCCCGGCAACTGGCTCAAGTTTTAGTGCCACAAGAACAGCACTTATAACAAGCAGAACAATTGCCCAGGCAAAGAACATGCTGCCCCGCCCCCCCCTGTGAAAGCCACAGCATGACCCATGCCTCATCAGGCAGAAACCAGTTAAGCCCGGCAAGACACGAAGAAGAAGGCAGCCATTGCTGTCCGGAATTGCCATGCACACACAAATATTTTCCAACAACAAACAATGCGGCTGCCTCACTGACACCGTAGTTATTATACTGGACCATCGCATAGCGCAGAGTAGGCGTTACTCTTTGCAAATGGTCATGGAGAAGCAGCAAAAATGCTTTACGCGGATTTGTAAAATTGTTCCCAATACAACATGCCCCCAACAGCAGGTTAAGGCAGCGTAGTGATGCCTTATGTGGTGAGCCGGCCATACCCCTTCTGTGGTGTTTCAGCTTTTTTTCTTTTCCGCTCGGGGCAAAACCTTTTAACAAATATCCAGTCCAGGTTTTCTGAATTTGACCAAAAAAGTATTTACTTATCCTATCTTATATTCTATATATCTTCAATATAATCACCATGGGCCGTTTTATAAGAAAGAGCTCACTTTTCACAGAGTAACTGATGCTCTTTTTATGTTTGTTGTGAGGCAAAGTAGCGTAGTTCAGCCCGGCCTCATGGCCGTTTATAAGAAAGAGCTCACTTCTGACAAAGTTACAAATACTCTTTCTATGTTTGTTGAGAGGCACTGTAACGCAGTTCATATCCGCCTCATTGCGGTTTATAAGAAAGAGCTCACTTCTGACAAAGTTACAAATACTCTTTCTATGTTTGTTGAGAGGCACTGTAACGCAGTTTAGATCCGCCTCATGGCGGTTATAAAGAAAAGAAAATCTCAAAACATTTGTGTCTAACAAAACGGAAATAATGGAAATTACTAATTTTTTGCTAAGGGAACTGGAAGAAAATAATATACCTATATCGTGCATTACTTTTGTTCGTTTTCAAGGCGTGATGACATGTGCATAGTCTCGAACTATGTGCCTGTTATCACAACAGAGAAAACGGGCAAAAGGGCAAACAGGATGCGTAAATTATTTTTTGGAAGTTCCCTAAAAGGAGATGGTAAACATGCAACATCATAAACGATCATTTTTTATTGTCCTTTGTTCTTTATTTTTATGTCTCAGTATGAGTTATGCTAATTCTTCTTCAGCTTATCCTGTACCGCAGGGAGAAAATGTCTATCCTTTTTCACCGGTGTCTGCTCCCGTAAGCGGTAATGACTTAAGTTCTTACAAACCTTTAGGGTTTGGATCTGCTGCTTCAGGTGGTTCCATGCTTGATCTTACACTCAGCCTGCCATCCTTTTCCGGCCCTGTGGATGTTTACCTCGGTGCCGAATGTGATGCACTTGCTCCCGGAGAAATATTTATTTTTACTTCCGATAATAATATTATACCAAGTTCTTCTCTCACAGAGGATATAGATATACGATTCAAAGCAGGAACATCAGGTGGGAATACCTATAACACGATTTTACAGAACATTCCTGTTTCTGCACTCCCTCCTTATACATGGGATTTTATATTGTTTGTCACTCCTGCAAACAGCTTTAATTCCTATGTTGCCTGGGTAACCGAATTGGATTTAAGCCAGGGATCATCCGGAGGAGGAACATCCCCATCACCGGGTACTGACAGTACAATGGAATCGGAAATCAAGCAGAATATCGACTTTATTTTCGGGATTACTTCAGGATTTTCAGATAGTTTGACTGAGGCCACATCCATTTTTCAAGGCCAGGACAATGCGACTATTGTCGATCCTCCTATTAACTCAACGATCCAGGCTGTTTCTTCCGGGTCTCCTGTTCCCACAACTACCATTACGACAGACTATGGTTCCGGTTATACCACGACTTCCGGTGCAGTCATGGGTGGAAATGCCCAGATCGTCCTCTCCAATATCCAATTTACCAGCCAGACATTGGGTACTGATTTTACAGGAACATTCAATAATGTGACAAAAAATGGGAATCCTTTTGCCAACGGCCAGCTTTCCGGAAATATTCTTATGAGTAAAATTTCAGATGATACATACAATACATCCGGTAAGATCAATGTAAACAATATGTCCATCAACGGTCAACAGATGTCCGGAGCTATCGATATTTCCGGAACCATGGGGACACTCGATTTAAGTAATATTGATATAGCCAATATGATCAAAACAACCGGAGATATCACCTTATCCTTTACCAACTTTGTTTCCGGTGCGTACACGATCAACAGCGGAACCGTTCATATTACCAATACCGCAAGCGGTCAGGGAACTATTACTACAGACCTGCAGACAAGCCAGGGCCCTGTAGTCCTGAATATGACATCAGCTTCTTCCGGAAATAGTGTTATTATCAATACAACCAGTCCCGGTACCGCAGGTCCCTATACAGTCACCATGGATAATGTTATCCTTGACCAGAACACCTGCGCCAATTACCCCACAGGTGGAACCATTTCTTTTACAAACACCAGCACCGGGAAAACCGGTGTGGTAACCTTTTCCGGAGCCTGCAACGGAACATACGGATACAGTGAGCAATAATAGTTTCAACGGGTTAATACCTTAGGGAACTTCCAAAAAATAATTTATGCATCCTGTTTGCCCTTTTGCCCGTTTTCTCTGTTGTGATAACAGGCACATAGTTCGACTATGCACCTGTCATCACGCCTTGAAAACGAACAAAAGTACTGCACGATATACGTATATTATTTTCTTCCAGTCCCCTTACTCCTTGTTTCCTCCACCAAAAACAGAAAATTCAGGAAATTGAGGAAAGGCAAATGGGTTGCGGGCATCATCCGCTTTGAAGATGGGGATGTTTCTCAATAGGTTACTTCCAGACCGAACATGAAAGAGGAATCCATGATGGCGGCAAGCTCACTGTGCCGGTCGCCGTGATTTATGGTGGCGGTGGCAAAAATCCGGCTGTGATCACCAAGGTTGTACTGGCCATGGATGAGGAGTGAAAACGATTTGTCATCAAGATTAATGGTGTCCCGGAGCAGGATGCTCCAGCTTGACAGCAGGTCACTGTCATAGTACTGGAGCAGAACATAATGCTGGCGGAAAAGACTTTCACGTGCCTCTTTTTCTGTAAGACTCATCAGCTTTTTTATCAATGATCCATGGTTAACCCCACCGCCGTTGTAAAAATATTCACCTGAGACAGTCGAGCCTCCGAAAAGGGTGTAAGAACCGCCGAAAAGCATTTCCACCTCCTCATCCGAAGCACTTCCCTCCCCGTAGAAGATGACGGCATCATTAATATTCCAGCTGAAAAAACCGCCGAGGCGTTTACTTCCCGTATGTTCCCGGTGGGAAAGAATCAGGCTGAAGTATGCTTTATCTGCCAGATAATCTAATTTGGCGGCATAGGTTTTTTCAAAATCCGTCAACAACTTTTTCCTGCCCTTGCCGGTGTTCACAATAAAGGATGCAGACCAGTTCAGATCAGGGCTCCAGACCAGACGGCCATAGTCTGCGCCCCGAACCTCAATTTCCGGCTGGTTCCGGCCATTGTAGCTGAAAAAAGGATTTGAGGGGGAGAGGAGAAAAGCAGGTCCCCACTGCAGGTCTTCACGGCCATAGGAGAGCAGAATATCCTCGCTGACGGGCAGGCGCACGGCGTATTCATGGACAAAAAAATCTGCATCGTTCTTTGACTGTCCTTTGTTGAAACCTTCATCCCAATATTCATCACTTAATTCCAGGCGGGGTTTGAAACTTACTCTCAGTTTGGGAAACGCTGCCCGAAAATCCGGCCTGAAAGAAGAGTTCAGCGTATAACGGCAGATATTAAGATAATTGCCGGGGTTAAGATCGGATTCCGCCGGCTGTTGAACTCTGGCATAGGAAAGATTGGTAAACCTGAAATGAACATCTTTCCAGGGCTTGGCAGGATTTGATGATTCGCAATGTGCAGAAGGAGTTGCACCAAAAGCAGACAGCTGCGGGCAGCAGCACAGTCCGGCAACATACAGCAACAGCAGGATAGCAATTTGCCGTTTCATATAACTGCCATGAGGCAGATCTGGACTACGTTCCAGCGCCTCACAACGAATATAAAAAGAGCATTCGTGACTCTGTCAAAATAAAGCTCTTTCTTATAAACCGCCATGAGGCGGATCTGAACTGCGTTACAGTGCCTCTCAACAAACATAGAAAGAGTATTTGTAACTTTGTCAGAAGTGAGCTCTTTCTTATAAACCGCCATGTCCTTCGGACACAAAATCAGAGATTTTGACAAAGCATGAAACTCCACACTGAAGGCCGCCGGGAACAGGTATTGCCCTGAAC
>WGCX01000015.1 GCA_015493575.1 Desulfobacteraceae bacterium
GTACAACTGGGATGATATAATTGAAATGGGAAAATCCGTATCCGATGCCGAGCTTAAAAAAAGGTCAAAATCCCTTGATCCTGATGATGTTATCAATATGCAGTACACATCAGGTACCACCGGATTTCCAAAAGGTGTTATGCTCACCCATTCAAATCTTATTGGAAATGCTTTAAGTCTTGCCCAATGTATGAATCTTTCAACAGATGACTGCATGTGTATCCCGGTTCCTTTTTTCCATTGTTTCGGTTGCGTTTTGGGAACTTTGACCTGCATGGTTTCAGGCACAACCATGGCCCCTGTCCCAGCCTTTAATCCTGTTGATGTTCTGGAAACGGTTCAGGCTTCCAAATGCACGGCCATCCACGGGGTTCCAACAATGTTCATTGCTGAATTTGAAGAAATGGATAAAAAACACTACGAGGTGTCAACTCTTCGCACAGGCATCATGGCAGGTGCCACATGCCCGGTTGAACTTATGAAAAGAGTGATAAAAGACATGACAGCAACGGAAATGACAATTGTTTACGGTCAGACTGAAGCATCTCCGGGCATAACCCAGACAAGAAAAGAAGATAACCTTGAAATTAAGACCACAACCGTTGGAAGGGCTCTTCCCAATGTTGAAGTAAAAATTGTTGATCCGGGAACGGGAAAAGAGATGCCTGTAAATGAACAGGGAGAGCTTTGCAGCCGCGGTTACCACGTAATGAAGGGTTATTACAAAATGCCTGAAGCAACGGCACAGGCCATAGATGAAGACGGATGGCTCCACACAGGAGATCTTGCCACAATGGATGAAAAAGGCTATTGTAAAATTACCGGCCGGATCAAGGATATGATCATCCGCGGCGGTGAGAATATCTATCCAAGGGAAATAGAGGAATTCCTCTATACCAATCCAAAGGTGAAAGATGTGCAGGTAGTTGGTGTGCCAAGCGAAAAATACGGGGAAGAGGTTGCAGCTTATGTCCAGCTTAAACCCGGAGAAGAAAGCAGCGAAGAAGAAATCAAAGAATTCTGCAAGGATAAAATTGCCTTTCATAAAATCCCTAGATTTGTGTTTTTCATTGATGAATATCCTGCAACGGCAAGCGGCAAGATCCAAAAATTCAAATTAAGAGACGATGCAACTGCAAGACTTGGAAGATAAGCAAAAAAAATGCAGATGAGCATCTTTTCAGGGATAAGCTTTTTTCCAGGAGTAAGAAAGCATGTCTGCATTTTTGCAATAAAACAACAGGAATAAAAAATGGATAACCAGGAAATTTTAATTAAAGAAAAAAGGGATAATACAATTATCCTTTACTTAAACCGCCCAAAGGCCATGAATTCCCTAAATTTTGAGCTTTTGTACGCCATAAGGGATCAGATAGATGAGCTGCAGTACGATTCTGAAATCAGGACAGTAATCTTCACCGGAGCAGGGGAAAGGGCGTTCTGTGCAGGGGCTGATCTTAAGGAAAGAGCAACTCTGAGCCAGAACGAGGTGAAAAAATTCATTATAACGATAAGAACTCTTTTAAGTTCAATTCAGTATCTTAACAAACCTGTCATTTCTGCTGTAAACGGTATTGCCCTTGGCGGCGGTACTGAAATTGCACTTGCTTCCGACATACGCATCGCATCGGACAATGCCGTCATGGGGCTCACAGAGACCAGGCTTGCCATAATTCCCGGAGGCGGAGGTACCCAGCGTCTTCCAAGAATAATCGGCATGGGCAAGGCAAAGGAACTTATATTTACCGGCAGGAGAGTTGATGCAAAAGAAGCGCTTTCAATAGGACTTGTCAACAGGATATGCAAACAGGAAGAGCTTATTGATCAATGCATGGAAATGGCCGGCATGATTGCAGAAACAGGCCCCATTGCCGTGGAACAGGCAAAATATGCAATGAACTATGGAGTTGAAACCGATTTAAATACCGGCCTTGCAATTGAATCAAATGCATACAGGGTCACCATTCCCACAAAGGACAGGGTGGAAGGATTAACAGCTTTCAGGGAGAAGAGAAAACCTGTTTACAAAGGTGAATAAAAGGTGAATAAAGGAGAAATATGAGCGAAAACAGATCATTCTGGGAAAACGAGGAAAAAAAGCTTGAGGAACGTCAGTATCAGGCGACATGGCCCGGCGGTCAAAAGGCAGTTGACAAGCTTGCCA
>WGCX01000016.1 GCA_015493575.1 Desulfobacteraceae bacterium
AATAGCCTAAAAAAAGATCTGGTCAGAATATTCATGATGTGGTAAATATCAATTCTCAGCGGTTCTGGAAAATTCGGTTCTGGAAAATCGCCATTTATTTGAAATAAAGCCGGATAAATTATTTTTTAAATAAGAGTTTCCATATTTGTTGTGAGGCTGTCTGAAAGTCTTCAGATCCGCCTCATGGCGGTTTTATATGAAAGAGCTCAATTTTGACAAAGTAACTGATGCTCTTTTTATTTTTGTTGTGAGGCAGTGTGACGTAGTCCAGATCTGCCTCATGGCAGTTATATGAAAATTTTTGATCATGATAATTTTAATTCTGTGGAAAGTGTGACTATACAATCGGAGTCTGAAAGTATGAAAACTGACCCTGCGAACATAAAAAGACGTAAATTTTTAATGGGCACTTCAGCAGCCATAGGAGCAGCATTTTTTCCTGCCTCTCTTTTTGCAAAACCTGCTGATCCGATTCTGAGATTAGGATATCTTCCAATTACCGATGCCGCCCCTCTTTTAATCGCACATGCTCTTGGCTATTTCCGGGACGAGGGGATTGATGCACCACGGCCTGTTATGGTAAGATCCTGGAAAGTTTTAATTGAGTCCTTTCTTGCAGGAAAATTTAATCTCACCCACATGCTTTTCCCTATTCCCGTATGGATGAGGTTTAAACAGAAAATTCCTGTAAAGGTTCTGGCCTGGGATCATACAAACGGCAGTGCAGTTACTGTACAGGGGGACTCGGATATAAAGGGTTTTTCCGATCTTGGTGGTAAAAAAATTGCCGTTCCATCCTGGTATTCCACCCATAATCTTATCATGCAGATGGGGATCAGAGCACGGGGATTAAAGCCTGTAATAAAATCAGACGGAAAAAATCTCAAGCCGGATGAAGTGAATCTCTTTGTCATGTCTCCTCCTGAAATGGCACCGGCACTTGCAGCCAGAAAAATGGATGGATTTATTGTTGCAGAGCCCTTTAATGCACTGGCCGAAATGAGGTTAAAAGCGAGAATTATGCGTTTTACAGGTGATATATGGAAGAACCATCCATGCTGTGTCCTTGTCTGTCAGGAGAGGCTGACAGAGCGTTATCCTGCTTTTGTCCAGAAAGCTGTGAATGCAGTTGTCAGGGCACAGCTATGGTGTGAAGCCAACAGGGAAGAGGCCGCTCATATTTTAAGCAGGGACGGGGCTGGTTATCTTCCGGAGAAAGCAGATGTTTTAAAAAGGGTGTTTACTGTTTATGATATTAAAAAATACTCAGCAGGACCTGTTCCAAGGCCTGTGATGCACCCGCAATGGCATATTCACAGGATAGGATTTCAGCCCTATCCGTTTCATTCTGCAACAAGATTTATTGTAAAACAAATGTCTGAAACCCTTGTTGAAGGCGATTCATCGTTCCTTAAAACACTTGAGCCTGCAAAGGCGGCAGCAGAACTTGTTGATGAGAGATTTGTGGTTAATGCCATGAAAAATGACAGGGCATTTGGAACTTTTCCCGTTTCCAATATTGAAAAACCTTTTTTCCGGGAAGAGACTATTGAAATCGATTAACAGGTTTATATATAAAAATGCAAGACAGGTCGGGCTTAATGTTGTGTTTGGCACCGGGGATGCCGGCCTTAAATATGAAATTCTCGGGATGTTTATTTTTGTCATTATATGGGTTGCGGTGAGTTTCATTTTTTCTATAACCCCTGATTTTGAACATTTTACGGGATTTGCTCCTGTTCCCGTTTTTAAAGCTCTATGGGTGGCTGCCTTTGAAAGCCGTTTCTGGGTGTCTGTATGGGCAAGCCTCAGGCGAATTGGTATTGGAATTTTTATTGCTGTTTTACTTGGGATTCCGGCAGGAGTTGTGGTTGGTTTTTTCCCGCGTTTGAGGAAATTGACCTATTCTCCAATTCAATTTTTAAGGATGATAAGTCCGCTGTCATGGATGCCAGTTGCTGTCATTATTTTTGCAAATTTTGATTCTGCAGTTGATTTCCTCATTGTCATGGCAACGATCTGGCCTATCATCCTCAACACAGCCATGGGGGTCATGAATATAAATCCCCAGTGGATTAAAATGGCATTAAACCAGGGTGCGGATAACCTGCAGTTGCTGCGCACGATTGTAATTCCTTTTTCTCTGCCATATTGTTTAACAAGTATCCGTATGGCTCTGGGGATTGCCTGGATTGTACTTGTACCTGCTGAATTTCTTGGTGTTTCAAGCGGACTCGGATATCTTATTAATGATGCAAGGGATACAATGGAATATGACAGACTCATGGCAATGATAATTGCCATCGGAATTCTTGGATTTATTCTTGACAGAATCCTTCAAAAAATCCAAACTGCTTTCAGATACTTATGGGTTGAATAGATATTTCCGGGTTGAAAATAATTATAAAATTCACGGTACAGGTGCACTTTAAAATAAAATCTGTATTAAGTCTTACCGGGGATACTGTTTCTTTTTTTTATAAGAAACTTTTGCAAAATACTTTGAATTATTAGAGTTTCTGTTTTTGTTGAGAGGCAGTCTGAGAATCACCAGATCTGCCTAATGGCAGTTTATAAGAATATTATCAAATTATAATTTAAACAAATTAAGGAGTATCTTATGGCTGTAAATCCGAAAATCAAAATTCTTGTGGCTGATGACTCAGGTACCATGCGAATGATGTTTAAGCAGATCCTGAATAAGGCTGGTTTTGAGAATATTGTTACGGCTGTGGATGGGAATGAAGGAATCAAAAAAGTACAAGAGGAAAAACCTGACCTTGTAGTAAGTGACTGGAATATGCCTAATAAAGACGGTCTTGAATTCCTTCAGTGGCTTAGAAGTCAGGATGATTATAAAGATCTTCCCTTTATCATGGCAACTGCCCAGTCGGACAAGGGGCAGCAGATTAAAATAATGGAAGCAGGCGGGAGTGGTCATGTCCCCAAACCCTTTGATGCAGGCCAGATTAAGGAAGCAATCGAAAAAGCCTTTGCCCCGGAACAGGAAAAAAATGCTGAGCAGGATGCGCCAAAATTAAGGAAGATGTCCGGTAAAAAAGTGGAACTTAATGTTGCACATATACAGATTACGGATCATCTTGCCCTTGGCGCTTTAAAACACAGGATAGAGCAGGGAGAAGTAACTCCAAAATATTTTACACTTAAAACAGAACGAAAACCCGGATGGAACCCCATACAGGAAGGACTGGAAAACGGATCCCTTGACTGTGCTTTTGTTCTTGCACCCATTGCCATGGACCTTTTTGCCTATGATTCTCCCATAAAACTTGTCCTGCTCGCCCATAAAAACGGAAGCACATTTGTGAGAAGCAGACATTATGATTACAGGTTTGATTCTCTCCAGAGTTTTTACAAATACAAAGTTGTTGATATCCCGCATAAAATGTCAGTTCATCACATGCTGGCACATAAATTTTTAAGGGAGCTCGGCCTTAAACCCGGAGTCCCCGGAAAGAAATCAATTAACGTGAGATTTGAGGTTGTTCCTCCCATTAAAATGCCGGGTATCATGAAAGAAAATGAAGATGTGGCAGGCTTTATGGTCGCAGAGCCCATTGCTACAAAGGCTGTTACCCTTGGAATAGGAGATCTGGAATTTATATCAGCAACACGATGGGACAACCATCCATGCTGTGTTGTTGCCATGCAGAACGATTTTATTGAAAAATATCCCGATGCTGCCTATGAATTTGTATCCCTTCTTGTTGAAACAGGGCAATATATTGAGGCAGATAAGGCAAGGGCCGCCGATATTGGTGTGAAATTTCTTGACCCTGACGGCAGCATTGGGTTGAATCCTGCAGTTCTTCAAAAAGTTTTTTCCCAGCCCCATGCAATAAGAATGGATGACCTCTATCCTGTTATGGAAGATATCGATACCATTCAGAGATATATGCATGACAAAATGAATATAGGAAAAATTATCGATCTTGAAAAATTTATTGACTTGAAATTTGCAGATGATGCCTGCAGGAGGTGAAAATATGAGAATTACTGATCCTGAAATTATAAAAACAGGTGAAATGGATCTGATAAATTCCGTAAAAGATGATCTTGACTGGGATGTTGTTAAAAGCATCATAAAAAACAGGTTGAAGATGAAGTCCCTTGATTCAAAGGGGGGAGAAATTGTTGTAGTTGACGGTAAAATTGCCTTTAGAATTGACCTTGAGCTTAAAATGTCTGTCAGCCTGATGTTTGACAGAGATGGAAATTATATAGAAGCAGAGGATGCATCTGATAATATCAATACTTCAGATAAGATTGATTCATTACAGAAAACCGATCAATCAGATGGGAAAACTAAGCCAGATCAGGAAACTAAGTCAGGTAAACATGACCTTGAATTCGGCCTGCCTGATTTTACTCCCGGAGTCGATGATAAAAAATCGGGAGCTATTGACGATAACCCTGATATTGGCCATGCAGATCAGGATACTCCTGTATCTGATATTTCCGATGAGATTAATATGGATTCGGATTCCGATTTTGATCTTGAATTTGAAGATGCTCTGGATAATCTGGGATTGGAAGACACATCCCATGCAGAACCGGATTCCGGTTTTGATAAAAAAATCAGGCCTGACAGGAAAAATGATGCCTTTGATAATGACATTGACGACGATATTGATGATATTCTTGAAGAGACAAGGGAACTCTGGAAGCAGAAAAGAGAATAAATGAAAAGTGATCCTGATATCAGGTCGGAGGTATCAGAGGAAATAAAGGCTCTCGGCCTGTCCTCCGGCGGGCTTGACAGTATTCTTGCCGCCATGATTTTAAAACAGCAGGGTATTGATGTTACATGGATAAGTTTTACAACGCCTTTTTTTGATTGTGATGCAGCCATGAAAGCTTCCGTATCAACGGGGATACCTATTATTATTGAAGATATTACAGATGAATATCTTAAAATGCTTGCCGATCCTCCTGCAGGATACGGTAAGAATATGAATCCCTGTATGGATTGCCATGCTCTTATGTTTGCAAGGGCAGGTGTTGTCATGCGGAACAGGGGGTTTGATTTTCTTTTCAGCGGTGAGGTGGCAGGACAACGTCCCATGTCACAGAGAAAAAATTCCATGAGATATATTGAAAAAAGATCAGGTTTTGAAGGCTATATACTCCGTCCGCTGAGCGGCAGAATACTTCCCCGGACAATTGCTGAACAAAAGGGTTTTGTGAACCGGGATAAACTTTTATCCATTTCAGGCAGATCACGGAAAATTCAGATAAAATTGGCGGAACAATTTGGTATTAAAGATTACCCCGCGCCTGCCGGAGGGTGTCTGTTAACGGATCATGGATTTTCAGAAAAATTAAAAGATCTGATGTTTATACAGAAAAAATTTAATAAAAGAGATCTTTTTCTTTTAAAGCATGGCCGTCATTTAAGGCTTGATAAAAACACAAAAATCGTGGTTGGAAGATCAAAGTTGGATAACGAAAATATTATGAAGCTTTATGACAGAAAAAACGACATCCTGATCAAACACGCTTTTATGCCGGGTCCGGATCTTTTAATACCTTCAGGAACATCTGAACCGCTTGTGAAGATGGCAGCCTCAATCTGTGCAGGATACACAAAAACCAAGCCCGGTGATCCTGCTGAAATGAAGGTAAGATCAGGCAATGGATGTCAGATTCTGAAGGTTCCTGCATTCAGTCCGGCAGAATTTCAGAATATGATAATAAAATGATACCTTTGTGAAACCACGTTATCGTTTCCTCCCACCTGCCTTCCACGTCAGACTTAAGTATCCGCTCAAAAATTAATGTTTTGTTCAACTCATAAAATTTTCGATCTTTAATTCATGTTGAACTTTGCCTGGTAGTCTTCAATGGCAATTTCCATCTCTGCAAGGCCGATTTCAGATATTCCAAGAATGTCAGCTTCCATGGATGAGGCGATCCGTGCCGTATCTTCCTCTTTGTTTCCCTGTTCCATTTTGTTACAGACCTGGTCCACACATCTGACAAGAACGAGAAGTACATCTGTCTGGTCAAATTTGTCCTTATGATGATCACCGGCAATTTTGCAGAGCGATTCAGGAAGATTCCAGTGTGATAAAAGCTCAAATCCCTGTTCAGCGTGGAGTTTTGCAATAATTTCTTCAATGAGCGAATTGGCCGGATAATTTTTTATCAATTTTCCGGCTTTCATTTTTTCAAAGGCAGTCAGAAGATAGAGTTTTCCCATATCGTGCAATAGTCCTGCTATGAAGCTTTTTGGAATCAGATCTTCCAGTTCAAGGTATTTTGCCGTCCAGAAAGACCCAACAGCACATGAAAGAGAGTGATTTAACAGTGCCTTCTGAAATTTTCTGATAAAAGGATCACTGGATTGAAAATTATTTTTATGAACAGCCTGAACAATGATATTGCACAGTTCAATTCTGCCAAGCCGGATCATCGCCTCTTTAATGGTGGAAACCTGTTCCAGGCCCCGGTAATAGGAAGAGTTTGCCATTTTTAAAACGTAACTTGTAAGAGAAGGATCAAGCTTGATCAGCATCGCTATCTTTTTAAAATTCGGGTCTCTCTTTACAATTTCATTCTGGAGCTTTAATGAGTTTTCACTCAGCACAGGAAGGGAATCTTCCTTTTCCATTTGGGATTTAAGAATATCAATGATTGATTTTTCTTTTTTCATTAATTATACACCCTGTAATCTTCTGATCTCTTTTATTGGTCTTGGTGGTAAAAGTTTTGGCACACACCGGAAAATCTCGCTGATGGTGGTTATGCCGGCTGCTGCCTTATACACTGCATCCTCAAAAAGGGTAACAAGTCCTGCGGTTTCCATGCAGATTTTTCTTATCTCATAACTTGGCCTGCTGTTTAAAATGGCATCCCTTACAAATTCATTGAGTACAAGAAGTTCAAAAACAGCTATTCTGCCCTTATATCCGGTATGGTTGCAGCTTGGGCACCCCTCTCCCTTTAGGAACTGATACCGTGAAGTATCAGCAGGGGTGTATCCCATCTTTTGAAGCTCCTCAGGAGTCGGTTTATGGGGTTTTGCGCATGAGGTACACACTTTTCTTAAAAGCCTCTGCCCGAGAACGGCAACAATTGTTGAAGCGATAAGTGACGGCTCGATCTCCATGCTCATCAGTCTGACAAGGCCGCTTACACTGTCTTCCGTATGAAAGGAGGTAAACACTTTATGACCCGTCATGGATGCCTGTATGGCAACTTCAGCAGAATAACGGTCTCTTATTTCTCCAATTACAATCACATCCGGGTCCTGCCTGACGACATGTTTAAGTGTTTCTTCAAAGCTAAGGCCAATATCCGGATTTATGGAACACTGGGAAATGTCATCAAGGGTATATTCAACGGGATCTTCAGCTGTGATGATACTTATCTGGGGAGTTTTTATATGGCCGATGCAGCTGAAAAGGGTTGTTGTTTTGCCTGAACCCGTGGGGCCAGTGACTATAACAACGCCGCTTGGAACATTGACAGCATCCAGTAAAAATTTTTTTAAAATTCTTGGCTGCATGCCGATGTGATCTATATTAAAAACCTGGTTGGTTCTGTTCAAAATCCGCATGACAATTTTTTCGCCATGGATCGTAACATAAAACGATATGCGCAGGGCAAATTCACTGCCATTGTACTCAAAGACAATTCTTCCGCCCTGATGACGTCTTTTTTCAGTAATATTTAGATTGCTCATTATTTTCAGGCGGCTTGTTACCATGGGAATAATACTTGGAGGGAAATCTTTATAATGGACAAGCACGCCGTCCTGACGGAAACGAACCTGCAGTCTGTCCTTTAAAGGCTCGATGTGAATATCACTTACATCACTCATAAGGGCTTTTCCAATGATTGAATCAACTATTCCCTGGGCTGAATTCTGATCAATTATTTTATCTTTTTTCTTAAGGCTGATTTCCAGTTTGTCAAGAGCCGTTTTAATGGAACTGAGGGATGCCACACCAATTGCAATTTCCTGCCCGAAATTTTTTTTGGCAGCTTTAATACTGGAGGGATTAAGTGGATCATTAAAAATAATTAAAGTTTTGCCATTTTTTTCTTTTATCGGAATAAACTGGTTGGCACGGCACCATTCAACAGGAATTTTAGAGGCAAGATCTCTGTCAATTTCTAAAATGTCCGGTTCAATATGGGGAAATCCCATCTGAACGGAAAGAAGCTCAAGAAAAGAATTTTCACTGAGAAATTTATGCTCAATAAGTATCTCTCCAAGTTTCTTTTTCTGTTTTTCCTTTTTTTGAATCTCAAGAGCGGCGTTCAGTTTCTCTTTTGTGATGTATCCAAGTTCCAGCAGCAGATCTCCCACCCTTATGGAGAGGTTTTCTTTGCGAAGGGTTTCTTTAATCTGGTTTTCCGACAAATATCCAAGATCAACCAGTATATCAAGCAGCGTAATATCGGATGCAAGCTTTGACTTTATTCTTAATGCATGTTGCACCTGTTTTTCGTTTATAACGTTTTGATTTACAAGGCAGTTAACGATTTCACCGGTTTTTCTCTTTTGGTTTTTTTCCTTATCCGGGATATCATTCATATTTTTTATCATTCTTATGTCAGCAGCCAAACAATTCCTCCTCTTCCCTGCAGAAAAACGATTATATCAGTCTGTTCATATCTATAATATTTTTATTATTTATGCTACATTATTTTTTCCCTTTTCTTTTGCAGCACAGTGCAGAGCTTCTTTCATGAACAGGGTTGAAAAACACTTGTTACATGAAATACACGATGCTTTTTTCCTGTCTCCTGCTGCCCATCTTTTAATAAGGTGAGGCTCTCTGATAAGAGGTCTTGCAAGGGCGATATAGTCGGCAATGCCTGAATTTACGACATCTTCAGCAATATTAAAAGACAGGAAACCGCCAACAAGGATAAGGGGAATTCCTATTTCCTTTTTGAATTTTTTTGCAGCTTCCCTGTAATAGACCTCATTTTTTTCCGATTTTGAGGTGCCTGTCCTCGATGGAATCAGCCTGCCGGATTCAAATGTTCCACCGCTCATTTCCACGGCGTCCATTCCCAGGTCTTCAAGTAAATGGGCAATTTTTATCATTTCTTGTACAGTGAAACCATCCTCAAGGAAATCCTCCGAGTTTATTTTAACCATGACAGGAAAAGCTTTTCCCACTCTTTGCCGGATCACTTCATAAACTTCAACAAGCAGCCTTGACCGATTTTCAAGACTTCCACCGTAATTGTCGTTTCTTTTATTATAATGGGGAGATAAAAACTGACTGAGCAGGTAGCCATGGGCAGAGTGGATTTGGATCGCATCAAAACCTGATTCCACAGCTCTTTGCGCACCGTCCCCAAAGGCTTTTATGGTTTTTTTGATATCATCATGTGTCATTGCCGATGCTTTTTTAGTACCTTTTTCAAATATATCGGAGGGACAAAGAGGAGCATATTGATTTTTTCCTATTCCCCTCATCCCTGCATGGGCAAGCTGCACGGCAACAACTCCTCCCTTGTCATGAATAACCGAAGAAAGCCGCTTCAGGCCGGGGATCATTGAATCGGAAGATATACCCATCTGTCGGGGACCTGCCTGTCCTTCCCTTGAAACAAAGGTGTGTCCGGTAATAATAAGTCCTGTTTCGCCCATGGCAAGTTCCGCCATACAGTCCAGAAGTTGATTTTTAACCGTTCCATCCTTCTCTGCCATTGCTTCATAGGTTGCAGATCTCACAAAACGGTTTTTTATCCTCATTCCATTGATTTTTGTTGCTTTAAACAATTTTGACATTTTGTTTCCTTTTGTTTTGCTTAAATTGTTATATTCTTTTATTTCTGGTTTTCTGATAAACCGCCATGAGGCGGATCTGAACTGCGTTACAGCGCCTCTCAACGAACATAAAAAGAGCATTTGTAACTCTGTCAAAAATGAGCTCTTTCTTATAAACGGCCATGAGGCCGATCTGGTGACTCTTAAACGGCTCACAACAAATATTGAAACTCTTATTTTTAAAGGAATTTAGCGAGAGTTTCATATAAAAATAC
>WGCX01000017.1 GCA_015493575.1 Desulfobacteraceae bacterium
AATGCTGGGAAATTTTTCCTTTGGCGAGTATTTCAAGGAAAAGGCCATTGAATTTGCCTGGGATCTTTTAACAAATGGATACGGGTTTGATAAAAACAAACTCTGGGTTTCCATTTATCTTGATGATGATGAGGCCTTTGAAATATGGCGGGACCAGATAGGTGTTCCCGAAGACAGAATAGTACGTCTCGGGGAAGAGGAAAATTTCTGGTCAATGGGGGATACAGGTCCCTGCGGCCCATGCAGTGAGATCCATATTGACCGCGGAATAGAATTCGGATGCGGCAGGCCTGAGTGCGCCGTGGGGTGTGACTGCGACAGATTTCTTGAGCTGTGGAATCTCGTGTTCATGCAGTTTGAACGTGATGAAAAAGGAAACATGACCCCCCTGCCGAAACCCTGTATTGATACGGGCTTAGGGCTTGAGAGGGTAATTTCTGTGCTCCAGAATGTACCTACAAATTTTGAAACCGATCTTTTTGTTCCCATCATGGAAAAGGTTGAAGAACTTTCAGGCAGGAAAAAAGAAGCTTCAAATGAAAATGAAGTTGCCATGAAAGTTATTGCAGATCACAGCAGAGCAAGTGCATTTCTGATCTGTGACGGTGTTCTTCCGTCCAACGAGGGCAGGGGATATGTACTGCGCCGCATCATGAGAAGGGCCATCCGCTACGGCAGAAATATCGGGCTTATGAAACCCTTTCTCCATGAAACTGTCCAAAAGGTGTTTGAAATTATGGACGATGCCTATCCTGAGCTTAAAGATTCAGCGTCTTTTATTATCAATGTGGTTAAGAACGAGGAAGCAAAATTTTCTGAAACCCTTGATGTGGGGCTGAAACTTTTAAAGGAAACACTTTCCGATATGGAAAAAAACGGGGAAAAGGAGATCTCAGGTGATATAATCTTTAAGTTTTACGATACTTTTGGCTTTCCCGTTGATATTATAAACGATGTTGTAAAAGGCAGCGGAATAACCCTTGACATGGCAGGATACACAAGGGCCATGGATGCCCAGAAAAACAGATCAAAAAATAAAAAAACATTCACAGGGGTGGGGGATGCCTTTAAAAGTCTGACTTCAAAGGGTGTAAAGACCATTTTTACAGGTTATGACGAACTTGAAACAGAATCAGAAATTCTGCTTATTGTAAAAGATGACAAAGAAACACAATCTGCCACAAAGGGAGATGCAATAGAGATCGTTACAAAGAAAACGCCCTTTTATGCTGAATCAGGCGGCCAGGCAGGTGATACCGGAATTGTTGAAGGAGAAAATTTCAGGATAAAAATAGAAAATACAGTTTCAGATCCCTCCGGTATCAGGATTCACAAAGGAAAAATTGAATCCGGAACAATTGAAAGGGAAAACGCCTGCTTGCTTAAGGTTAATGGAAAAAAACGGGCAGACACTGCGAGGAATCATTCTGCAACCCATATACTCCAGGCTGCTTTACGCAAGGTACTTGGTGATCATGTGAAACAGGCGGGCTCTTTTGTTTCATGGGACAGGTTAAGATTTGATTTCACCCATTTTTCCTCCATCACAACAGACCAGATCAAAGCAATTGAAAAAGAGGTCAATGCCAGGATCAGGGAAAATTCTTCTGTGAACACCGTTGAGATGAATATGGATGATGCTGTAAAATCCGGTGCAACAGCCCTTTTTGAAGAAAAATACGGGGATGTGGTAAGGGTTGTTTCAATGGGGAAATTCAGCAGGGAACTCTGTGGGGGAACCCACACTGCAAGAACCGGTGACATCGGTTTTTTTCATATTGTATCGGAAGCAGGAATCGCATCCGGAGTGAGAAGAATTGAAGCTCTGACAGGGGAAAAAGCCGTTGAATATGTTGACCTGAATCTGGATTATCTGAGGCATGCTTCTGAATTACTGAAAACTTCTCCCAAAGCTCTTGTAGAAAAAATTGAAAACCTTGTGGCCGAGAAAAAAGCAGGTGATAAGGAAATTTTAAGGCTTAAATCAAAAATAGCATCAAAATCCATTGATTCCATTGAAACATCTGTAAAGGAAATCAACGGGGTAAAGTTTCTTTCCAGAAAAGTTCAGATAGATAATCCGTCCCAGTTAAGGGATCTTGCCGATAAATTCAAATCAAAGATCGGATCAGGGGTTGTTCTTCTTGGTGCACTGTCAAAGGGCAAGGTGCTTTTGATCTCCGTTGTAACCGATGATTTAACGAAAAAGTTCAATGCGGGCAAAATTGTTAAAAAAGCTGCGGCCATTGTCGGAGGAGGCGGCGGCGGCAGACCTGACATGGCACAGGCAGGCGGATCACAACCTGAAAATCTTGATAAGGCCCTTGAATCGCTGTATGAAATTTAACGTTCACACTTAGAAACTTCGATGATTGCATATTTTATAAGAAGGCTTATCCTAATTGTACCCACATTCATCGGTATAACCATAATGGTTTTTGCCATTACCCGTTTTGTACCGGGCGGCCCCATTGAGAGGATAATTGCCAATGCAAGGCAGATGCAGGCGATGCATTCTTCAGCGGGCGGCAGTACCGGGGGTACAGGTTCAGTGGCAGGTGCAGGCCAGCCCCTTTCGGTTGAGCAGATCAACCGTCTTAAAAAATACTACGGATTTGACGAACCATTGCTTAAAAGCTATTTTTCATGGCTTTCAAAGGTGCTGCACGGCAATCTCGGACGTTCCACGCGTTATTATGATCCTGTATGGGATATAATAAAGGCAAGGATACCCATTTCTCTTTATTTCGGTATCCTGACCATGATCCTGATTTACGGGGTCTGCATTCCCCTTGGAATTGCAAAGGCCGTAAGGCATAATTCAGGCTTTGATAATATTTCTTCGGTGATTATTTTCACAGGCTATGCAATTCCCGGATGGGTTGCAGGGGTGATCATGCTTGTGGTCTTTTCCTCCCGGTTTGATATTTTTCCCCTTGGGGGACTTACATCGGATCTGTTTTCCGATCTGTCCCTGATCGGGAAAATAAAAGATATCGCCTGGCACACTGTGCTGCCCCTTCTGTCCTATGTTATTGGCTCATTCAGCGTAATGACATTGCTCATGAAAAATACTTTAATGGACAATCTTTCGGCAGATTATGTAAGAACTGCCATTGCAAAGGGACTTCCCTTTAAAAAAGCCGTGTTCCGGCATGCCATGCAGAACAGCCTCATTCCCATTGCAACGGGATTTGGAAACAATATTTCCATTATTCTTTCAGGCTCCTTTCTCATTGAGAAGGTTTTTAATATAAACGGCATGGGGCTCCTTGGCTATGAATCGGTTGTGGACAGGGATTATCCGGTGGTGATGGGTATTCTTGTTATCTCTTCTCTCTTGTTCATGATCGGCAATATCCTTTCCGATATTTGTGTGGCGATTGTGGATCCGAGAGTGCGATTCAATAAGCATTGACAAAAACGCCGCATATGAAAACAATGATAATAAGCAGTCTTACAAAGAAAAGATGGGAAAGATTTAAATCCGTAAAAAGGGGATTTGTCTCTTTTATAATCCTTGCCTTAATGATTTTTTTATCTGTTTTTGCTGAATTATTGATCAATAACAGGGCCATAATCGTTTATTATAACGGGCATTTGCTGTTTCCAACTTATTCTGAAATGATTCCCGGGAAAAAATTCGGGCTTGATTATGATTATGAAACAAATTACAGAGCTCTTGAAAAAAAGTTCAGAAAAGAAAAAAACGGAAACTGGCTTATCATGCCCCCTGTTCCGTACAACCCCTTTGAAAACGATCTGAAAAAGGGGAAATACCCTCCTTTTCCTCCGTCATTTAAGGACAGGCATTTTCTTGGAACCGACAATGTAGGACGTGATATTCTTGCAAGAGTTGTGTATGGGTTCAGGACGGCAATTTTCTTTTCCTTAATTCTCCTTTTTCTGAATTATTCAATGGGTATATCATTAGGGTGTATCATGGGATATTTCGGGGGTAAATTTGATCTTTTTTTCCAGAGGATTCTTGAAATATGGAGCAATATCCCTTTTTTATATGTCGTGATCATTATTTCTTCCATTGTAGTTCCAAATATTATGATTCTTGTGCTTATCATGGCATTTTTCGGCTGGATTCAGATGACATGGGTCATGCGCACTATGACTTATAAAGAAAAAGAAAGGGATTATGTCCTTGCAGCCCGGTCCCTTGGTGCTTCTGATTTAAGAATCATATTTCACCACATCATACCCAATACTGTTTCCGTTATTGTAACCTATGCACCTTTTGCAATTTCCGGAGGGATTGTTGCCCTTACCTCCCTTGATTATCTCGGATTCGGCCTGCCTGCCCCCACACCGAGCTGGGGGGAACTGCTTCTCCAGGGGTGGACAAACATGGATGCATGGTGGATATCATCTTCCGTTGTTGCGGCCCTTGTTATCACCCTTGTTGTGGTAACTTTCACAGGAGAAGGCATAAGAGAAGCGCTTGATCCAAAGATGCACACGATTTATGAATAGTCTGATTTTTAAGATATCTCTTTGATTCAATTTTTTCCCATAGTTCAAACTTCTCTTGACAAAATGGATGTGCCCTATTAAACCCTCATATGTAAGGGTAGCAGGAGCTTCATTATCTGCTTGAAATGTCAGGATTTATCTTATTTTATCTGATTTTAAATACTGTCCGGGAAAATCATGATCAACCCCATGGATCATCTGATAATGCGGCTGTTTGATCAAGAGTCATTCTGAGAGAATCATGACAGGTCTCCTGGCCGTCAGCGGAACTTTACAGATCCAAAAAAATTTGTAAAGGTCTCTGACTTGTGTTTCTATGGTTTAATCTGTTATGAAGATTGTAAAGGCATTTGTGGAAAATTGGAAAATTAGGATCGGAGATGAAATAAGTTGAACAGATTATAAAATTTTCGATCTTTAAGGGAGAAAAAATATGGAACCTGTCCTTTGGAAGGATTCTTTCAGCGTAGGTGTAAAGGAAGTGGATCTTCAGCATCAGAAATTGTTTTCCATAGTAAATGAGCTTATTGCCGGAAAGAATTCTCACAAGGAAAAAGAAATAATCGGGAAAGTCCTTAAAGAACTTGTCGATTATACTGTTTATCATTTTTCCACCGAAGAAAATTTTTTTAAAATGCATCCCGGATTCAGGAAACACAGAGGCATTCATAAAAATTTTGTAGATAAAGTATCAGGCTTTATATCGGATTTTAATTCCGGAAAGGCAAAATTAAGTTCAGAAATCCTTAATTTTCTCATTGATTGGCTGAAAGCCCATATCCTTGACATGGATAAGAATTATTTCGAACAGCTTCATTACTCCTGTCTTAAAGTAGATGATGGGGATAACAGATTCCTGGACATGGATCTGACCAGTGCCAGGATACTTATTGTGGACGATGCAATGGATCAGAGATTTTTATTAAAGACAGTGCTTGAACAGGAAGGGCACGATGTTATGGAAGCTGCAAATGGAGCTGAAGCACTTCATATATGTCAGGATAATCCGGATATACGCATTGTTGTCACTGATATAAATATGCCTGTAATGGATGGATATGAGCTGATTAAATCATTAAGACAGCAGCAGAGCCACTATATCTATATTATAGTTATCACAAGTGGTGATGGAAGTAAAAGTGTCATTAAGGCTCTTTCCGCGGGAGCTGATGATTTTTTATCCAAGCCCATTGTTCCCCAGGAACTTAATTTACGTATTCGCGGAGGGCAGAGATTAATAAGTCTTGAGAGCCAGGATGAACTTATTTTCTCCATGGCAAAACTTTCCGATTACAGAAGTCTTGAAACCGGGAAACACCTTGAAAGAGTCAGGGCATATACTTATGAAATAGGTATGTATATGGCATTACATCACTCTGAAAAAAAACTTACAAGGCAGATGGCAGAAGAAATATCAAAAGTAAGCCCCATGCATGATATAGGTAAAGTCGGGATTGAAGATAAGATTCTGACAAAACCGGGACGACTTACACATGAAGAATTTGAGATTATGAAAACCCATTCAAAGATAGGCGGGGATTTAATCAGTGATATTTATCTTAAAACCGGTTCTCCATCCCTCCGTGTTGCCTTTGAACTCACAATGTATCACCATGAAAAATGGGATGGTACGGGTTATCCCGCAGGTTTGTCAGGCACAGGTATTCCCATTGCTGCAAGAATAATGGCTCTTGCCGATGTGTATGATGCCCTTACAAGCAAAAGGGTATACAAAGATGCTTTCAGCCATGAAAAATCAAAACAGATTATTGTTGAAGATAAAGGCATCCATTTTGATCCTGATCTTGTGGATATTTTCCTTGCAATAGAAGAAAAATTTATTCAGCTTAAAAATGTATTAAGCGATAACGATGAATAAAGAAAATTTAAAAACTGATAAAAAAAATATCAGTGTGTGGAAAAGAGCCGTTGTTATCAGGATTATCTGTTAAAGCAGTTACAAAACCAGATTATGGATTCTTTCAAGAATTCCTGCTGGTCTTTTTTTGAAGACATCCTGTGATCACCGTTTTTGTGAATGATGAGCTTTTTGGGATGTTTTGCATTTTTATAGATCACACCGGCATTTTCAACGGGTACTGTTTCATCCATATCACCATGAAATATCAGGATATTATTGATAGTTCCCATCTTACCGCTGAGATCAAAAAGCAGGTTTTTTCTGAAAAAATCAAGGGGCAGGGCAGGGCGGTGATCATTTGCCTGGACAGGAATTTTTTTCACCGTAATACTTTTAACAAGTGCGGAGCACAGGACAGCTCCACATGGCTTTATACCCTTCACAACAAGCTCATTCCAGGCTGCAATACATGTGGAACCGCCGAGACTGCTTCCGAATAATGCGATTTTTTCATTGAAAAGACCCAGAGAATGTACATATTCAACGGCATTGATCAAATCGGATCTCCTTTTTTCAAGGGATGTGTCTTTTTCAAAGGTGCCGTCACTTTCACCGCATCCCCTGTGGTCAAATCTTAAAAAAGCGATCCCTTTTTCAGGAAGCGCCTTTGCAAGCTCTTTCTGTTTTGCAGAATCCTTTGATCCTTCAAGCCCGTGGGAACCTATGACAATACAGGGCTTTTCGTTTTTTATCCGGTTTGATGGGTCAGGTTTTATTCTGTAAAGGCTGGATTTGCCGGTGCTGTTTTCAGGAAAATGTAACACACCCCTTAATATTCTGTCGTCGGATAGAAATTCGATTTTTTTTGTTGTTATTGTTCCCATGTTTTTTTATTACATATATGGTGTTTTAACTCAAGCACAAGCTGTGTTGATTATAAATCATCTGTAAGAAGTTTTCCTTATGTTATCCTCTGTATGCGCAAAAATAGGTCAGAGGATCTGTTATATTGATCTTGCCGCTGGAAAAAGGATGTTTAAGTTTTGCCACTATCTGAGTTGCCCTGGGAGGATTGAGTTTTTCGGCATAATACTTTAAATGGCGTGATACCTTGTCATCAGACCATTTAACTTCAATCAGTTCCTGAATTGTTCCATCTTTCAAGATTATAAAATCAATTTCCCGGCCTTCCTTATCCCTTAAATATGCAAGTTCATAACGGAATCCGTCGCGGTCTTCAAGAAAATGAAGTTTTTTAACAAGCTGGGTTGCCACAAGATTTTCAAACACAGCGCCTTTATCACCGTAAACATCTGCATTGTCATAAAAATAGACTTTTGGCGGTTTTACAATTGCACGCGGTAAATTTCTGGAATAGGGGCGGACAACAAAAATCAGGTACATTCTTTCCAGAACATCCAGCCATTTTTTTGCAGTTCCGGAAGACACCTGAACTTCTCCTGCTATATTTGATATGACCACCAGTCCTCCCACTCTTGTCTGCAATTGATGTATAAACAGGTCAAGAAGTGAAATATGGCGTACAGATTCAAGATCTCTTATATCTTCCTTTAATATTCTGTCAAAACGCTCCCTGCGCCATCTCCTTGCTTCGCGCTCGTTGCCATCCAAAAAAGGTTCGGGAAAACCTCCCACCCTCATGAGCCTGTCAAAGGCCTGATCAGGACTCATTTTTTCAGGGAATTCATCCAGGCCAAATGGATGCAGGCGCCAGTAATGATACCGTCCCGCAAGAGAATCTCCGCCACGCCTGTAAATATCAAGCCTTGCCGAGCCTGTCACAAGAATTTGGGATTTTTCACTGAAGGTGTCGTATATTCCCTTTACCCAGTTTTTCCAGTCTCGGTATTTATGAAGTTCATCAAAAATCAGAAGACCGTCATTTTCATGCCATTTTTCAGCCAGCATATCCCGGCGGTCAGGGCTGTAGTCCCAGTTGAAATAACGGCCCGGGACATCAGAATGATTCAAAACAGCTTTGGCCAGCGTTGTTTTTCCAACCTGACGGGGCCCACCGACAAAAACCATTTTACGTGAAAGATCTTTTATTATATGATTATACAGGTAGCGCATATGACTATTTTAAACCATAGTTTAAAATAGTCAAGGCTGTTTTAAACTATGGTTCAAAACAGCCATGATGAATTTAATCTGACCTGTGATTTGCCTTTAAAATTTTTTTTCGCTTCAATGGCAGCAGTCAAGGTGTCCTGGACAAGTTCCTGGGCAATGGATAAATCACTGATTCTGTAAAGAGCGTATGAATAAAGGTAATCTCCGTATTTATCCACCCACGTGGACGGATTGCTTAATTGATAGTCTTTTGTAATGATTTTCTCCTTGAATTAAAACAATTACTAAAACGGGCGATACCCGCAACCCATGTGCCTACCTCAATTTCTTGTTTTTTATTACAGAAATTCAGCGGTAAGGCACTAAAGCATGCTATGGATTCTTTTAAAAATTCCGGCCGTTATTTTTCATGTTTCCTTTAGGATCGAAAATTTTATAAGTTGAACGAGATTGCTTGTCTTCCGGCCCATCTACTTCGTTGCATCAAAGGCCGAATACGTTGAGTATGCAACCTTTAATGCGCCTTATACATGGGCCGGAATTCTGCGCTATTTCTGTTCAACTTATTTCATCTCCGATCCTTATCTTTCTGTTTCCATATTGTTTTTATTGCATATATGCTATATTAACTCAAGCACAAGTTATGTCTGTAATGCAAATCTAAAGCGAGCGATGCCCACAACCCATGTAC
>WGCX01000018.1 GCA_015493575.1 Desulfobacteraceae bacterium
ATGCCTGAATCTGTGATAAATCATTTCTGTAATTTCAACTGTTCCAAGTGAGCCAAGATATGACAGGGCAAGATTTTTAAGGGTTCTGTCTCCCATGGCTTTTCCTGACAGATCAAAAGGATCTCCCTTTGAGCATCTTTTTATAATCTCCTGGAATTCCATACTGAAATTTTCTGCAAACTTATGTTTTAAAAACAGCAGCGCACCATGTACTGCATCAACATCTATGATTTTGAAATTCTCTGCTGCCTCATTTTCACCCGGAAGTGTCAGTATAGCGGCAAGAAGTGCACTGTCTGCATCCATATCCGTTAACGCTTTTTTAAAAGCGGCGTTGAGATTATCGGATACTTTAAGATTCTTTTTGTTTTGTATCATCTCTACAAGAGAAACGATCTCCTGTAAATAAAGCTGTTGGGCTGCATCCCACCGGTTGAACTCATCTTTATCGTTTGCCATGAGAAATGCAGTCTCTTCCATGGACAGATCATTTTTAATTTTCACAGGAGCTGAAAATTCCCTGAACATTGAGGGAATCGTGCCTTGAGGAACATCATTAAAAACAAAAGTCTGGTTTTCCTTTCTAAACTGGAGAACATGGGAATGAATCCCCGATGCACGATAAATATCTTCTGTTATATCCATGCCCTTTCTGCTTATAAACCCGACTTTAACGGGAATGTGCATGGGTTTTTTATGTTTTTGATTTCTGTCGGGTTTGATGTGCTGGATTAAATGTACAGAAAGTTTCTTCGTCTTTGGATCATACTCACGTTTTATTGTAACAACAGGAGTTCCTGACTGAGAATACCACAGCCTGAACTGTGAAAGGTCAATTTCAGATGCCTCTTCCATGGTTTCAATGAAATTCTCAATTGTTATTGCCTTGCCGTCAAATTTTTCAAAATAAAGATCCATCCCCTTTCTGAAACCCTGTTTCCCAAGAATCTGAAAGATCATCCTGATAAGTTCAGCACCTTTATTGTAAACGGTTGTGGTATAAAAATTATTCATCTCAATGTAGGATTCAGGCCTTACAGGATGCGCCATGGGTCCTGAATCCTCGGGAAACTGAAATGTTTTAAGTTTTTTTACATCGCTGATACGTTTAACACCCCGTGAATTAATATCAGAAGAAAATTCCTGGTCCCTGAACACGGTCAAACCTTCCTTCAGGCTTAACTGGAACCAGTTTTTAAGCGTTATCCGGTTACCTGTCCAGTTATGAAAATACTCATGGGCGATGACTCCCTGGATATTTAAAAAATCCGTATCGGTTGCCGTTTCAGGTTCTGCAAGAACATATTTTGAATTAAAAATATTAAGGCCCTTGTTTTCCATGGCCCCCATATTAAAATCATTCACAGCAACAATCTGGTACAGATCAAGGTCATACTCCCTTCCGAAACGCTTCTCATCCCATTCCATGGCCTGCTTCAATGATTTCATGGCATGATCGCATTTATTCCTGTTTTCATGCTCAACATATATCTTCAGAGCAATATCCCGACCTGAACAGGTTGTGAAAGTATCTTCAATACAGACAAGATCCCCTGCAACAAGGGCAAAAAGATAAGATGGTTTTTTAAACGGGTCTTCCCATTGAACAAAATGTCTGCCATGGGAAAGATCCCCTTTTTTGATGAGATTGCCGTTGGACAGAAGAACAGGGTATTTTCCCTTATCAGCAGTAATGATACATGAAAACCTCGTCATCACATCTGGCCTGTCAGGAAAACATGTTATTTTCCTGAACCCTTCTGCCTCGCACTGGGTGCAGAAAGTGGAACCTGACTTGTAAAGTCCTTCAAGGCTGGTATTCTGCTCCGGATTCAAAACGGTTGTAATCTCAAGTGTGAACAGTTCAGGAACCTTTGGCAGAATAAAAGATTTTTCTTTTATTTCATATTCATGGGGAAGCAGCACCATGTCTTCTGCTATAATGGAATCGATATTTTCCGGAGAGCAGCCGCAGTCAAAAACAAGGGGGGTGTTTTCATCTGCAATATCGGTATTGCGCCTGATCTGCATTGTTGACACAACTTTTGTATTATCCTCTTTTAAGTCAAAATGAAGATCAATTTTATCGATGAGATATTCAGGCGGTCTGTAATCTTTTAAGTATTTTTTTTTATGCTTTTCCATAAGTGCTTAAATAATATTAAACCCTCTTTTTGTCAATGAAGATAAATAATACCACAGCCAATGAAAAAAATAACTTGGATGAAATTTCATCCCTGAAATCGGTTTAAAAAAAATCCTTGGGAATGGCTCAAAATCAAATGGGTGCGGCTCTTATGAAACAAGTTAAAGTGGCTGATAATAGAGCCTTTCAGCATTATTCACATTGGTCAGAAACTATTTTTTGGCAAGATAATCCCTTTGATACGGAATATCTCACCTGATTTTTTAAATCTATCTCATCACAAGG
>WGCX01000019.1 GCA_015493575.1 Desulfobacteraceae bacterium
CTCGGCATGGCTCTTTTAACAAGAAAAGACGGAAAATTTCAAACGGGAGCTGCTCCTCCGGGATATGGCTTTGTGGGAGATACAAGATACGGTAGATGGACCCGTGATTCCTCAGGCGGGTCATTCTGGGAATTTTACGGTAAATATGCCTTTTTTTCCAATCTTTTTGGCGGCTGGTACCATCCTGTGCGCAGGTCAGAATACAGAACATATAATCAATACAGAACACTTAACCGTCCTTTTTTCGGAACCAGGAATGAATTCGGATCATCCGGGCAGATTGCCAAGCGAAAAAGGCCGGGCTTTTTTGCCCGCCGCATGTCCCGTGGAAGTTCAGGGTCATTTGCAAGCAGGATGAGATCGAGGATCGGAAGGACAAGGATGGGATTCAGGGGCAGGGCAGGGGGATTTGGCAAATGAATCCTGATAATTTAATTCTCGGTATAATTTATATTGCTGTTTTTTTTCTTTTGTTCTTTGCAGGCAAGATTATTTACAATGTTCTTCACAGGGAATTTGATCTGAATAAGGAACTTGTTGAAAACGATAATCCAGCCATCTGCCTTGGAATAACAGGGTACTACGCAGGGCTTGTAATGTGTCTTGGCGGTGCAGTTGCAGGACCTTCCAACGGGCTTGCAGCCGACATCATTGATCTTTTTGTCTATGGCCTACTTGGCATTGTCCTTTTAAATATTTCCATTTATCTGTGTGATTTCATTATCCTTTATAAGTTTAAGATAAAAGATGAGCTTTTAAGGGACAGGAACCAGGGCACAGGTGCTGTGATTTTTGGCGTAGCCCTTGCTTCAGGATTTGTTATATATGGTTCTGTTTCAGGTGAAGGCGGCAATATATGGACGGCAACGGTCTTCTGGTTAATGGGCCAGATCCTGCTTTTTGCAGCGGCCTGGTTTTACAATTTAATTACCCCCTATGACATTCAGAAAGAGATTGAAAAGGACAATGTTGCTGCAGGTATATCATTTGCCGGTGCCCTTATTGCGGTTGGCATTGTAGTGGGGCTTTCTGCGGAAGGGGAATTTGTGTCCTGGCAGGAAAGTCTTTTTGAATTTTTATCCTATGCAGCTGTTGGCCTTGTTTCCCTGCCTGTTGTTAGATTTCTAACTGATAAACTCCTTCTTCCCGGGGTTAAACTTTCCGACGAAATAACAGGACTGCACCCGGATAAATCCGTTGAAGAACGGGGCCCCAATATCGGAGCCGCTTATATTGAGGCGTTTGCCTATATTGCAGGAGCTTTTGTTATTTATTGGTGCATCTGATCTTGTCGATACATTTTAACTCCGGTGAATTTTGTTCTCTGCCACGCCAGGTTTGTAAATTTTACCCTGATCATGGAGACTGTTGACAGGTGAAATTTCTTTCCAGAAACCGCGCTCTTCAGATCTGTCTATTTGCAACGGGCTGTTCAGGTATTGTTGCGGAATTTGTTCTTTCAACCCTTGCAACCTATCTCATAGGTAATGCCACTTTTCAGTGGACAATGATCATGTCCATAATGCTTTTTGCAATGGGGCTTGGAAGCAGAATCAGCAGGTATTTTAAAGCAAATCTCTTTGACACCTTTGTTTTTGTTGAATTCATGCTTTCCTGTTTATGCGCTTTATCGGCAATCATTTCCTTTGGATTTTCCGTTCAGATTGAATCCAATGAAATTGTGATCTATCCCTTGTCTTTTTTCATAGGCACATTGATTGGCCTTGAAATTCCAATTGTTACACGTTTAAACAGTGAGTATGAGGAACTTCGTGCCAATATTTCAAGTGTCCTTGAAATGGATTATTTTGGTTCTCTTCTTGGCGGAGTTGCCTTTGCATTTTTATTTCTGCCCTATCTTGGATTCTCATTCACACCTGTTCTGCTTGGAAGTATTAATTTTCTTGTTGCATCGTGGCTTTTGTGGAGCTTTTTTGACCTTGCCCGTTTTAAAAAAAGTCTTATTTTTTCCTTTGCCATCTGCCTTGCAGTGATTGGGTGTGCAGCTTTTTTTGCAAAGGATATGATCCTTTTCAGTGAACAGAAAAAATACAAAGACACCATTATTTATTCAAAACAGACAAGATACCAGAAAATCGTAATGACAAGGTGGAAAAAATATTACTGGCTTTATATTAACGGCCAGGAACAGTTTTCCACCTATGATGAAGAAAAATACCATGAACCCCTTGTACATCCTGCCATGAAAATTGCTTCAAGCCATTCGGATATTTTAATATTGGGCGGGGGAGACGGGCTTGCAGCAAGGGAAATTTTCAAATACAATGATGTAAAATCTCTTACCCTTGTTGATCTTGATCCTGTTATGACAGATCTTGCAAAAAATTATCCTGTACTGCGGAAAATAAATTTAAGATCAATGTCAGATAAAAGAATTAAAATTATAAATATGGACGGCAGTGCTTTTTTAAATAAAACAAAAAGACTGTTTAATGTTGTTTTTATTGATCTGCCCGATCCTGATTCCATGGACCTCATGCATCTTTACAGTTACAGCCTCTATGAAAATATACGAAAACACCTTGCACGGGGCGGGGTTCTGGTCACCCAGGCCACAAGTCCCTTTTTTGCGAACAAAGCTTTTTTATGTATAAACAAAACAATGAAGGCTGCAGGTTTTTCAACTCTTCCCTATCATAACCAGGTTCCAACCCTTGGTGAATGGGGCTTTGTTCTCGGTGTGAATAAAAACGATCTCACAAAAGAGAAGCTTAGAAATATTGCCCTTCATCTGAAATTTAATGATATCAAAACAAGATATCTAAATCATGATGCCATGATTTCAATGGTCTATTTTGGAAAGGAAACTTTTAATAAAAAAACTGTGGATAAAATCATCATAAACACAGAGGCAGATCCTGTGCTGTACAGATATTATCAGCAGGGCTCATGGGGTGTTTATTAAAATTTGAAAGGATTATGCCATGTCAAATTTTTTAATGAATGATATAAAATTTTTTAAAAAAAATCATGGAATTCCCGCGGTGAAGATATGCGGACTCACCGATCCCGGCCAGGCAGCTGAATGTGTAAGCCTTGGAGCAGATGCCATTGGCCTTGTTTTTTATCGGAAAAGTCCAAGGTTTGTTTCAACTGACCGGGCAGTTGACATTTGCAGCAGCCTTTCCCCAAGTGTTATCACAACGGGAGTTTTTGTTAATGAAACTTATGATTTTATCATGAAAAGGGTGGATACCTGCTCTCTTAAGGCTGTGCAGCTTCACGGCAGTGAAACACCGGAACTTGTCAATAAACTTGCCGTGACCGGGGTTGCTGTGATAAAAGCCCTTTTTGCCGGGAAAAATCCCTGTTTAAACGATGCGGTTATGTTTAATCGTGCTTCTGCCTTTCTTGTGGAATACGGCAGGGGAGTCCTTCCAGGTGGGAATGCGGAAAAATGGGACTGGGGAATGGCAAAACAGGTGAAAACAGATCATGCCCTTATCCTTGCAGGGGGATTGACCCCTGAAAATGTAAAAACTGCGATAAAATCTGCATTGCCAGATGCAGTGGACGTGAGTTCGGGGGTTGAGATTTCCCACGGCATCAAGGATCTTGAAAAAGTAAAGCAATTCATTGAGAATGTAAAATCTGTCCGCAGGTAATGAGAAAAAGAATAAGACAAATAGAAAAAGATATCAGCAGGGTGATGTGTGTTGACAGGCCGGTTCTCATCAGGGAGGTGCGCAGACTTAAAAAGGATATATTTAAAAAAAATTCAGCCCCGAAAAAAAGATCTGCAGCCGGAGAGGATCTTTCCAAAGAAAACATGGCGCAAAAGAATATTAAAGGCGGTTCGTATCCTTTAAAGTACCTGAAAAGGCTTGAAGTATTACAGAGCAGGGTGAAAAAATCTCTTTTAAAGAAAAAGGCAAGGCTTAAACGTTTTCCTGACATAACATATAACAATGATCTTCCCATTGTAGAAAAAAAATCACAGATAATTGATACCATAAAAAAAAACAGGGTTGTCATTATTTCAGGGGCAACAGGTTCCGGCAAGACAACTCAGATTCCAAAATTCTGCATTGAGGCGGGCAGGGGAGTTGCCGGGAAAATAGGCTGTACCCAGCCGAGAAGAATTGCAGCTGTGAATGTGGCCATGCGCATTGCCGAAGAATTAAAGGAAAAGATCGGCGGTTCAGTGGGTTATAAAATCAGGTTTGACAAGAGATTTTTGGGAGATCCTTTCATTAAAATCATGACAGATGGAATCCTGCTTGCCGAAACCCAGAATGATCCGTATCTTAATGAATACGATACAATTATTGTTGATGAAGCCCATGAACGGAGCCTTAACATCGATTTTATCCTCGGTATTTTAAGGGGACTTGTAAAAAAACGCAGTGATTTAAAACTCATTATAACCTCTGCAACCATTGACACTGAAAAATTTTCATCGGCCTTTAACATGGCTCCTGTTATTGAGGTTTCGGGAAGGATGTACCCCGTTGAACTGAGGTATGCATCACCGGGTCAATCAGAGACAGAACAGTCTGTATCTCTGACTTCAAGCCCGCAGGGATCTTCTAAAACCAGGAGTGTAAATGACGACCAGGGATATGTTGAAGCTGCAGCCGAAGCCGTGGATCTTGTCTGCAGAGAATCCCGGTATGGTGACATTCTCATATTCATGCCCACTGAACAGGATATTTTTGATACAATAGAGCTTATCCGGGGCAGGGATTATAAGGGGGTCAGTGTGCTTCCCCTTTTTGCAAGACTTTCAGCAAAAGAGCAGTCAAGGGTTTTTTCATCGGGACCGGGTCGAAAGATCGTTGTATCCACAAATGTTGCTGAAACCTCCCTTACAATTACCGGAATAAGGTATGTCATCGATTCAGGCCTTGCAAGAATTCCCCGTTATTCACCAAGAACAAGAACAACCGCTCTTCCTGTAAAATCTATTTCACAGAGCAGTGCAGACCAGAGAAAGGGAAGATGCGGACGCGTTGAAAACGGTATCTGTATAAGACTCTTTGATGAAGATGATTATGGTGCAAGGCCTCTTTTTACCCCGCCTGAAATTTTAAGGAGTAATCTTGCAGAGGTTATTTTAAGGATGATCTCTCTTAATCTCGGGGATGTTGCATCTTTTCCCTTTATTGATGC